>JANNDD010000610.1:0-2096 GCA_031387365.1 Armatimonas sp.
GACGCCAGACTTCCCGCGCCTAAACGCGGCTTTTCGTAACCTGACCGACCGTAGCTTCCTGGCTATGCACCGTAGCTCCCTGGCTACGGCCTGCTTTCCTACGCTCCACCCCTAACTTTTATGTACTATGCATCCAGACCAGACACCACAATATCCATCGCGGCCTCCCTTTGTTATCGAGCACCGACAGACACCACCCCACGACCGGGGGACACGCTTCCACCCCGAGGCGAGGTTATTCGTTTCGGAGACCCTACGTACTTCAGGGTTACTGGCAACACTCCCGGAGCGGGAAGCCAAGAACCTTCTTTGGCTACTCACTTACCTACATCCCAATGGGCGGCTCTTTGCTCCCGTGAGTCTCCTCGCACGGGACATGGGCCTCTCCGAGCGCGATGTCCGCAAGCAGTTTCTTTCCCTCACGACTATCTCTTGGCAAGACGCGCCTCTGGTGCGTCACCTCACCCAGGACACCACGGAACGCTTCACCTTGGGAAACCAGGTGCTCGGTGAGGAAACCCTCGACACCAGCGTGCCACTCCCACTTCCTGAGCTGACTCGATCCACGGGGCACCGCGAGGAGATAGTTCAGGTGAGCCGTGAGCGCTATGGCCGCCCTCGCCTAGAAGTGGAGAAGCTTATCTTGGAGCAGATGGGCTACCACCCCGAGGAGAACTCCGACACTCCCGAGGGCGAAGTGCGGCGCGGCCTGCGCAATGTGGGGATCTCTCGTGAGCAGATCAACGAACTCATTGAGGAGTTTGGAATCGAGGCATGCCTGCGCCAAGTGAAATGGCTGCCGCTTCGTGGAGCCAAGAACCCAAGCCGCTACGTGGTCGCTGCCATCCAGGAGAACTACAGCCCGCCTCGTGGACTACGGCCCTACGAACCAGAGCCGACCACGGGAGAAGAGGAAGACTTGTCCGCGCTTGAGGAGGAGGGAGGGCTTGATGCCTAAGTTTGTTGTTCAGATGTCTGAGTCCGTTCTTCAAGCGGGCTGGGAATATATGGCACCTGTGGTGCCGGTACCCGCTGTTTACATTGATCGCATCATGCCAGCACTGACCGATCCTGAATGGAGAATAATCTGCATCGTCATACGACAGACACTGGGCTGGGTAGACAAGCAAAACCCAGGTTCGCGTAAGCAGCGCGACTGGATCAGTCATAGCCAATTCAAAGCAAGAACGGGCAAGAGTAGTGACGCCATCAGTCGAGCGATAGATAGCCTGGTTCAAGTGGGCCTACTCATCGTCGAGCGCGAGAATGGTAGCCTTGTAAGTCACCCGCATGCCCGTCGGCGAGCGCGTTGTCGGCTCTATTACCGGCTCAGTGTACTGCCAAGTCTAGCACGGGAGGAGCTTTGATAGGGCGAACTTCCCGCAGCCAGAGACACCGCCGCCGCGAGCTTGCAGAGCAGTTGCAACTCGGCGTGTTTCCGTCGGGCAGTTACCGCCAAACAGAAACGACAAAAGAAACCGGATACAGGCTTTCACCGGATCAGATACGGGAGGGCAGCTCCTCTAGGGAGGCTGCCTCCTCCCGATCTTCTCAGACAAAAAGCACATCACCTCAGGCAAAAAGAGGAGACTTACTATCTGCTGCCCGCGCCACGTTCCCAAACCGTGCGAAGCTCTTCAGTGTGGACGTATTCGGTCGTCGTAGCGAGATAGACACCAGGAGGATGGGTGCGGGAGCGTACCAGAAGCTGCTGGAGTCGTTTGCGAACCCGATCCGACTCGACGATCCAAGCTACAATCTGACGGAGTCACCTGAACGGGATCAGGTGACTTTGGAGGGCTGCAAACTTGGCCCTGAGACGCGGCTCCCGATCCCAGACTGGTGGCAGACCCCAGAGCTTGGTGCTGGCACCGACGAGATCAAAGCCATTCTCAAAGACAACCTACACAAAGCGCGAGAGCGTCGTGGTGGACGAGGCTGGCGGAGGGTACTGTGAAGAAAGTAGAGGGCACTGTGAACGAGCGGAACCATCTTTACCATGGTGACGCGCTGGAGATCCTACCCACCTTTCCTGATGCCTGCTTCGATGCCATCGTGACCGATCCGCCCTACTGTTCCGGGGGGCGCACCGCTGG
>JANNDD010000616.1:0-1243 GCA_031387365.1 Armatimonas sp.
AACCGCGCCCGCAGCCCCGCGATCCGTGCGGGAAACGAAAAATCTTGCATGCGCGAAATTGTACCCGGTTTGCCCCCCACCAGACGGAGTTAGAGGGTAAAATCCCCCCATGTCTTCAGTACAAACCATGCGCGGTGTGGCGTTTGCCCCGCGCGAGACGGTGCGCTTGGCGTTGATTGGCTGTGGCGGACGAGGGCGCGGGATGCTGCGTGAGCTGCTCGCCTGCCCTGAAGTCCAGGTTGTTGCGGTCTATGATGTGAGCGAGGAAGCTGCTCAGAAAGCGGCGACTGTGGTCCGGGAGAAGGGCAAAACGGAACCGAAGATTATTGTTGGCGGTGATGTGCGCCAAGTCCTGGATATTAACACGACAGATCTTGCCTACATTGCGACGCCGTGGTCACAGCATGTTCCGTATGCTGTCGCCGCGATGGAGGCCGGGTTGCATGCCGCCGTGGAAGTGCCCGCCGCTGTCACCATTGACGAGTGCTGGGCGATGGTGGAGACCAGCGAGCGTACGCGACGGCACTGCATTCAGCTCGAAAACTGCTGCTACGGCGACAATGAGCTGATGATGGTGCATCTGGCGCACACGGGCAAGCTGGGGACGCTCACCCACGGCGAGGCGGCCTACATCCACGACCTGCGACACTTGCTCCTCTCTGATCAGAGCGAAGGTCTGTGGCGACGCGAGCCGCATAAAAGCAGCGATGGGAATTTTTATCCCACTCATGGCCTGGGCCCCGTGGCACAGGCGATGGGGATTCACCGGGGTGACCGATTCACACGCCTGATCTCCATGAGTAGCCGCGAGGCCAGCCTGACCGAGACGCGCGATGTGATTGTCGAGGACGGCAATCCCAAGCGCAGCGAGCTCTACAAAGCGGGCGATATGAACACGAGCCTGATCCAGACCGCCAGAGGCCGGACGATTATGCTCCAGCACGATGTGGTCACTCCGCGCCCCTACAGCCGAGGGACGCTGCTCCAGGGCTCCAAAGGCGCGTTTCGCGACTGGCCCGCCGGTGTCTTTTTAGAGGCCGATCCTAAAACGCCGCACCACGGCGGATGGGCCGATATCGAGACGATCAAAGAGGAGTTCGAGCACCCGCTCTGGAAAGAGCTGCGCGAGAAGGTCAAAGAACTCGGCGGTGGCCACGGCGGGATGGACTTCGTGATGAACTGGCGGTTGGTGCAGTGCCTCCACGAGGGGCTCGTCCCCGATATGGATGTCTACGATGCCGCC
>JANNDD010000722.1:0-1840 GCA_031387365.1 Armatimonas sp.
AGCAGCGCGGCCAGCTCTGAGGACAGTGCGGCGGCGACGGCCTCGGTGCTGTCTTCGAGG
This sequence comes from Armatimonas sp., assembly GCA_031387365.1. GTDB lineage: Bacteria > Armatimonadota > Armatimonadia > Armatimonadales > Armatimonadaceae > Armatimonas. The sequence goes on from JANNDD010000722.1 coordinate 61, forward strand.
TGCGCCGCCGTCCAGCCGGGAGCCGTGTGAGCGACCAGTGTGGGCGGCGCACTTTCCCCGCGCTTGGTGTGATCCCGTGCGATCCACGAGAACACAGGATGGTCGGTTAGCTCCAGCGCGGGCCAGTCCACGGCGAGGTCGGTTTCGAGCAAAGCCAGCAGCGCCCAGCACGGCTCCAGCGTGGCAGTGGCGATACGCTCAGCGTCTTCGGGCGTGAGCAAGAGCTCCGCGAGCGTGAGAAGCTGCACCGGTGGGACATTGAGAATTAGGGTCGTGCCCGCAAAGTGCTGCCCGTTTTTGGCCGTCGCGACGTAGCCGATATCGTCCCAGCTAATACTCTGCACCTCGGTCTCGGTGGTGATAGTGAGTCCTTGCGCCAGAAACTTCGGCAGAGCGCTGATTCCCTCTGGGCAGGCATAGCGCGGGTGGCCGTCGGGGCGGGAGTGAATCACGCCCTCGCGCCACTCGGGGATCGAGCGGTACCACTCGCAAATCCAGCCATTGCGCAAGCCACCGTCCACGACCGCCTGGAACGCCGCATCACGTGCCGTGAAGAACTGCGCTCCATGATCCATGCGCGCCGCCCCAAAGCGCCGGGTCGCCGCCCGCCCCCCAACACCGCGCCCTTTGTCCAGAACCTGAACGCTCGCGCCCGCCGCCTGCATCTCTCGCGCAAAGGCCAGCCCCGCCAGCCCCGCACCGATCACCAGAAAATCCGTTACTTCATTCACGGAGTGGTTGTACCCGATGCGGGCGACTTGCCGAGCATCTCACGGGCGTGGGCAAGGACGGTTTCGGAGTTATTACCACCGAGCATTCTTGCTAATTCTTGTACCCGCGCCTCGCCGTCGAGCGGTAAGACGCTCACGGCCGTGCGGCCTTTTTCGGTGCGCTTCTCAATAAAAAAGTGCATGTCTCCGCGTGCTGCGATCTGGGGCAGGTGTGTGATGCAGAGCGTTTGGGCGGCTTGCCCGAGCGCGTGGAGCTTCTGCGCCAGAACGGTGGCGGTGCGCCCGCCGATTCCCGTGTCAATCTCATCGAACACTAAAGTGGGCGGGGCGACGTGCTTACTCATCACGGACTTGAGCGCCAGCATCACGCGCGAGAGCTCGCCGCCCGACGCGATCTTGGCCAGTGGTTTGAGCGGCTCGCCGGGGTTGGGGGAGATCAAAAACTCGACCGCATCCGCGCCGCCCGGCCCCGGCTCACGGGGCGCAACCGAGACAGAGAACCGAGTCGCCGCCATCGCTAGATCCTTGAGCTCGGTCTGGATGCCTTTGGCAAACGGCTCGGCAGCTTTCTTGCGGGCCTGGGTGAGCACGGCGGCGCGTTTTTCGACCTCAGCAAACGTGGATTTTTCCAGTGCTTCCAGCGCGGCTAAGCGCTCCTCGGCGTTCTCGAGTGTTTCCAGCTTCTGCCCGAGCTCCTCGCGGTAGCGCACCATCGCGGTAATATCCTCGCCGTACTTGCGCTTGAGGCTCTTGAGCAGGTCAAGCCGGTCCTCAATGTGGGCGAGGCGCTGCGGGTTGAACTCCACGGAGTCGCGGTAGGTGCGCACCTCGCGCATGGCGTCATCGGCGGCATAGAGGGCACTGTTGAGCGATTCCAGAATACTGGAAAGGCTGTCGTCGAACTTTAGCCCCCGCCCGATCTCCCGCACTGCCTGCGACAAACCATCGAGTGCGCCGCCTTGTAGCGCTTCGTAGGCCGCCGCCGATGCGGCGTGGAGACGCTCCGCACTTCCCAGGCGCAGTCGCTCGGCTTGCAGCTCCTCCTCTTC
>JANNDD010000735.1:0-3403 GCA_031387365.1 Armatimonas sp.
ACCGGTCAGTCTCCGGCGCGCTTGTGGATCACCAACCACGCGCCGGGAAACCCGGATGGGTTTTCGCTGAAGGGCTCTGATTTACAGGAGGCTGAAAACAGACGTCACTTGCCTCTCGCGGCCGTGACCATTGCCGAGCGGCTCTCTGCGGCCGGCTACGCCACAGCACACGTCGGCAAGTGGCATCTCTCCCACATGGTGCCTAACCAGCAGGGAGGAGTCACGGAGAAGGATCTCCGCCCGGACAAGCAAGGTTTTGCCCTCAATATCGGTGGCTATTCCGGCGGCGGCCCTCCCAGCTATTTCTCGCCGTATCGCATCCCGACCCTTGCAGATGGGAAAGAGGGGGAGTACCTGCCGGATCGGCTCGCCGACGAGGCCATTGCCTTCATCCGCGAGCACAAGAGCGGTCCCTTCTTTCAGAACTGGTGGCCCTACACGGTGCACAACCCCCAGCAGGCACGCGAGGCGGTGATCGCTAAATACCGCCAGCGTGGTGGCCTCAAAGACCCTATCTATGCCGCGATGATCGAGGACATGGACACCGCGATCGGACGCTTCCTTAAGGCGCTCGATGAGGCCGGTCTGCGTGAGAAAACGCTGGTCGTCTTCAAGTCGGACAATGGGGGATACAATGGCGACAACCGTCCGCTTCGTGGTCTTAAGGGAATGCTCTACGAAGGCGGCATTCGCGTGCCCTGGATTGTCCGCTGGCCGGGCAAGGTTCAACCCGGCACGACCAACGCCACGCCCGTGATCAGCACGGATTGCTACCCAACCCTTCTTGAGGCCGCCGGTCTGCCCCCGACACCAAACCATCTTCTCGACGGCAAGAGCCTACTACCCCTGCTGACGCAATCACCCGGCTTCGTGCGCGATGCTCTCTACTTCCACTATCCCAACTACGCCTTTCATCGAGAGAACCGCCTCGGCAGCGCGATTCGGGAAGGCCAGTACAAGCTCATCCGAAACGACGACGATGGTTCGCTGGAGCTTTACGACCTGCGCAGCGACATCGGCGAAGAAAACAACCTTGCCAGCCAATCTCCCGAAATCGTCAAACGCCTTGTGAACAAGCTCGACACATGGCTCCAAGAAACCGGTGCCCGAATGCCCGTGAAAAAGACAGCTATCACGCGGATCGCCTTCTTGGGCGACAGTATCACGACAGGTGTCGGTGTTAAAATCCCCGCAAAGGAGCGCTACGCCACGGTCACAACATGCTTGTTGGCGAGTAAGTATAGCAGCATCACGGAGATCAACCTCGGACAAAGCGGGCGCGCTCTGTGCCAGCAAAACGCCGACTATTCCGCAAGCGTGCTGAAGCAAAACCCGGATGCGCTGGTCATTCAGTGGGGCGTGAACGATCACTACTGGGGCTTCTCCGTGGCGGAGTTTGTGGCTCGTTACGATGCACTCGTCGCTGCACTGCGCACGGCAAAGCCGCAGCTGCCGATTGTGGTCATGACATTGATCGCCGACTTCCGGTGGGCGGAGAACCAGGACGCGTGGATCGGTGAAGCAAATATCGCATTGCAAGAGATTGCCGTCCGGTATCGCTGTCATCTGGCCGATACACATCGTGCGCTCGATCATCAAAAGACGTTCTATGCCGATTCGATTCACCCCAACACCGCGGGTGCTGAGGTGATGGCCAATACCATCGTCGCCGCTCTCGAAGCCCCACCACTGTCGCCGGACAAATCCGGCGCGGTCGTGGATAACCTCACGTCTAACGTCCGTTTTCCAAAAATGCAAAGCTTTACCTTCGATCCCAAAGGCCACATAGGCCCGTTTCGCATCGAAATTAAGCAGGTGGGAGACCAATTATGGAAATAGTCTATGATCGCTCCCTGCCACAGGCTGTATTTGCGGCGGCGGAGCTAACAAAGGCGAGCAAGAGCGCCTCAAAACCAGTGCCCACTGTCCGGCTTGTCATAGATACGACTCTTAGCGCCCAGTCCTATGCTCTCTCGGCGAGCGCGACAGAGATTCTCGTGCGGGGCGGCGATGCATCAGGGGTGATGTACGGAGGGTTGGACATTGCCGAGGCGATTCGCACGAATGCGCTGGCGCTACTTGGTAAAAAAGAGACGCTCCATACGCCGCATATCGCACAGCGTGGCATTAAGCTCAATGTGCCCCTGGACCTGCGTACCCCCAGCTACACCGATCCGTCGGATGCGGCGCAGCAAAATATCCCGGAGATCTGGAGCTTGGCGTTCTGGCAGGAGCTCTTAGACGATATGGCGCGGCATCGCTACAACGTGCTCTCCCTCTGGAACCTCCACCCCTTTCCCAGTATCGTCAAAGTCCCCGAGTTTCCCGAAGTCGCTCTGAAAGATATCTGGCGGACGACGGCAAAGCTCGACGATAGCTTCGGCTTTGGCGGCCAAGACTATGTGCGGCCTGCAATGCTGGCGCAGCACGAAGTCGTGAAGCGGCTGACGATTGAGGAGAAAATCACGTTCTGGCGCACCGTGATGCAGCATGCAAAAGACCGAGGCATAGATTTCTACTGGTTTACCTGGAATGCTTTTTTGCACGGAGCAGAGGGAAAAGAGGGGCTCACGGGCGATATGGGCTCCCCCCGCGTGATTGCCTATTTTCGTGCCAGTGTTCGTGAGACGATCAAGACCTACCCGCTCCTGGCGGGCATCGGGATCACTGCCGGGGAGAATATGGAGGGCAACCTCGGGGGGCTAAGCAAAGAGAATTGGCTCTGGAAGACCTACGGTGAGGGCATACGCGATGCCCTCAAAGAGACCCCCACACGCCCGTTTCGGCTGATCCACCGTTTTCACCAGACGGGGCTGACCGAGATCAAGGCGGAGTTTGCGGAGCTACCCTGTACGCTCGATCTGAGCTTTAAGTATGCCGTCGCCCACATGTACTCCGTGCCTGACCCTGGCATGATCAAGCCGCTCCTGCCCCTACTCAGCCCGACACTTCGCTCCTGGCTGACGGTGCGCAACGACGACATCTACAGCTTCCGCTGGGCCGACTACGATTATGCTCAGGCGTTTATCAAGGCGATCCCCAGCGCCGATAAGATCGCGGGCTTCTACATGGGCTGCGATGGCTTTTTCTGGGGACGAGACTTTCTCACCAAGATCACCAATCCAAAGAGCACTCGCCCGACGGTGATGCAGAAGCAGTGGCACTCGTTTGCGCTCTGGGGCCGTCTCGCCTACGCGCCTGACCTGCCCGCTGCGGCCTTTGAGCGCCTGACATCGGCACACTTTCCGGGCACGGATACCCCAAAGCTCATCGCGGCATGGGCCGCTGCCTCCAAGACCTTCCCGCTCATCACGCGTTTTTTCTGGGGCGACATTGACCTGAAGTGGTTCCCGGAAGCTTGCCTCAGCCACCCACGACACCAGGGCTTTTACACGGTTCGGCA
>JANNDD010000768.1:0-7338 GCA_031387365.1 Armatimonas sp.
GATGTCGGCGGCGAGGTGCTTCTCAGGGCCGCCCGGCTCGCTGTACTCCGCCGTCAGACAGACCACGCCATTAAACCCGCGCTTCTTGAGGTTCTCCGCCACGGCCTTCCAGTCCGAGAGGCCCTCGTCGCCCTTACACCAGAATGTCTTCCACTTGCCATCGTCGCCGCGTTTTTTGTAGCCGTTCTTGAGGTTCAGCATCTTGAAGTGGGCCCCGTAGATCAAATCCAGCGCGAAGCCGATGCCCTCCCCTTCCAAAGCATTGTGCGCCGCATCCCAGACCGCCCCGATGGATTTGGACGGAAGAGGCGCCAGCAGTGAGCGCAGGCCAAACGCGTGCACGGGGACATTGCGCCCCGAGTGGTTCTGGATGCCAATCGTCACATTGTTGCTCTCCAGCGCGGAGGCCATCCCCAAAAACAGCTTCTGCCAGCGCTTCTCGGCATCTGGGTAGCTCTCGCCGTCTCGGGGGGTGGGGCAGACCCGAATAATCGGAACCCCCGCCTTGCCACACGCCTCAAAGAGCCTCGGGGTCAGCTCCGCACCGTCGCTGGTAAAATTAGGCGCGATACTCTCGATAGAGATACCGGACTCCTCGCGCAGAGTTTTTGCCGCCTTGGGAAGCTCCGTCGCCGCATTGTCCATCGTCACCGGATAGCCTGGGCGCACAGGCAACTCGATGCCGTCCACGCCAAGCGCCGCAACGCGCTTGCCGAGTGCGGAAATCTCGTCTTTGTAGGGCTTGGTAAAAACTGTGAATTTCATACGTCTATTATCCGTATAATGCCAGCGATGCGCCAGAAACAATTACAGCAAGAACCGCCACGGGTGATCCAGCCCGGTGAGGAGGAAGCGGCCAAGATCGAGTATGTACTAGCGTCCGCCAAGGCGGTTGGGATATGCTTTCTGGTGTTTGGTAGCCTCACCCTTTCCTTGATCCTGAACCACCTGCCACCGTTTCGTAAGTTCTCCTTGCTTGATGACTTCCCGCGAGCTTTTATGTTTATTGCCCCCTCAATGCTGATTGGGCATCTCTACGGGCGCTGGGTTTGTCGCAGGAAAGGTCTCTCGCTGGAGCGGCAAGAGAGCACGACTTGGCGACGAAAGCCCACGGCTCCGATGGAGAAAACGCCGGTGTTTGCGCTGGGAAGCTCCCGGAGCCTGAACCGGATTGCGGGCGCACTGGGGATTTTTATCTTTCTGGTCTACCTGACCTTAGTCACATGGATGACGCTCCGTGAGGGGATCGGGCCTCGGCCTGGCCTACCGCCCGAGCGACTGATTCGGGGGTGGGTCGTTTCCGTGGTGCTTGTTGTCGTGACCTTTGGCCTGGGAGTCGCGGGGCTAGTGATGTCGCTGACGGCACTGCGCTCGGGTGGAGAGCTGGTGCAGGTGGACTCGGAGGGGATTTCCTGGTTACGCGGTGGCATGCGCTATCAGGCGCTCTGGAGCAGGCTGGCCCGAGCCGAGGTGACACGCGGCTATGATGTCAAAGGAGAGCTCGCCAAGCTGGAGATTCGCCTCTTTGATAACGAAGACGAGCCACAAGGAACCCTTATCTTCGGAGCAGAGCGGCCCAAGTCCATGTCGCCGACGACGCAGAGCTGGCCGGAGCAGCTTGAGGACTTCCACGACCAGTTTCGCAATACTTTCGACACGCCCCGCTGAGAGATGAAGCGCGGTAAAATAGTCGGTGCCTGAAATTTTCTGCCCTATCCACAACGACACCATCTATCGTGAGACGCTCACCGAGATTGAGGGGCTCTTCGATGCGACGCCGGGCACTCCTGAGGGAGATCGTTTGGAGGTTTTGGTGACGTTGGTCGAAGCCTATGAACGCAAGCACTTTCCGGTTCAGCCGCCCGATCCCATGGATGCGGTTAAGCACAGGGCGGCCTAGCCCGTCGTGTATGCCTCCCTTGTCGTGAATGTCGAAGCCCCTGGTATCAAGCAGCCGCTGACCTACCGGGTTCCTGAGGAGCTGGACGAGCTGACCGTAGGGGACTGCGTCGTGGTGCCTTTTGGGCGGCAGGAGGCGATTGGCTACGTCATGAGCCGCGAGGACGCGCCGCCCGAGGGCCTCGATCCGGGCATCATCAAGCCGATCAAGGCGAAAGTGCTCGGCGACGGAGCGAGCCTTCCCAAGGCGGTTCTTCAGACCGCGCAGTGGATGGCGCGGGAGTATCTCTGCGATCTGGCTACCGCTGTGCGCTCCGTGATCCCCGATGCCCAGGCCGCGCATCTGATTCGCCGCGTGCAGCTCATGCCGGGCTGGGAAGAGAAGCTCCCGGAACTCACCACGGCATCGCATCGCTTGGTGATCGAGACGCTGGCAGGCTGCCCGAGCGAGGCGGCGACGCTGGAGGAACTGGCCGAGCTGGTGGCGAGCCGCGTGGACTCGCCGGTGAAGCTACTGCGCGAGCGGGGGCTGATTCGCGACATCTGGACGGTGGAGCCGCCGCGCACGGGGGCCAAGCGGGTGAAGGCGGCTCGGCTCCTGGTGGTCTGGGACGATGCCGAGGATGCGGCAAAGGCGCGTGAGGTGAAAGCTCCGGCACAGGCCAAGCTCCTGCGGGCGCTCTCCAGTGCGGGCGGCGGGCCGCTGCCTATCAGCAAGCTCATCGCGGAGGCGGGCGTCTCGGCGGCGGCGCTGAAAAAACTCGAAGCCGACGAGCTAATCGTCATTGAGGTGCTTACCGAGCGGCGGCGGCCCTACTCACTCAGCACCAGCGCCGTGGTCGCCCCCGAGCTGATGCCCGAGCAGAAAATTGCGCTGGAAGAGATCAAGCGGCGCTTGGACTCGCGGACGCATAACGTGGCGCTACTTTATGGGGTGACGGGCTCTGGCAAGACCGAGGTCTATTTACGGGCGATTGCCGAGACGCGGCGACGGGGCCGAACCGCGCTGGTGCTGGTGCCGGAGATCGCGCTCACGGCGCAGGTGGTGGATAGCTTCCGTAGCCGCATCGGTGATCGGGTAGCGGTGCTGCACTCCAATCTCTCGCTGGGTGAGCGGCGCGATGAGTGGCAGCGCATTGCCCGTGGCGAGGCGGATGTGGTGGTCGGGGCGCGATCGGCGATTTTTTGCCCGCTGCCCAATGTCGGGCTGATCGTGGTGGACGAGGAGCACGAGGGCAGTTACAAGCAAGACCAGCCCACACCACGCTACCATGCTCGGGAAGTGGCAATCGCCCGCGCCCGTGCCACCGGCGCGACCGTGATTCTAGGCTCCGCGACACCGTCGGTGGAGACATTCTACAAGGCCGAAAAAGGCGAGTACGGCTTCCTGCCACTCCGCGAGCGTGCCCTCTCCCGCCCGCTGCCTAGTGTCGAGATCGTTGATCTGCGCGAGGGGTTCAAGAAAAACCAGCCCGCGCTCTTTGCCGCGCCGCTCTTGGAGGGAATTACCCAGCGCCTGGAAAAGCGGGAGCAGACCATTCTCTTTCTGAACCGGCGTGGTTTCTCGATGTTCTTGCTCTGTCGGGACTGCGGCTACACCACGCGCTGCCCAAACTGCGAGGTCTCGCTAACCTACCACCAGCGCACGGCACGGCTAGTCTGTCATCACTGCAACTACGAGCGTCCCGCGCCGGATATGTGCCCCAAGTGCAGTGGCAACCGTTTGCGCCCATTTGGGATCGGCACGGAGAAGATTGAGGAGGAGATTAAGAAGGCGTTCCCCGAGGCGCGGGTGATTCGTATGGACCGGGACACGACTCAGGAGAAAAATGCCCACATGAAGATGCTGCGGCAGTTTCGCTCGGGTGAGGCGGATATCCTGATCGGGACGCAGATGGTGGCTAAGGGGCTAGACTTTGCGGGGGTGACCCTCGTGGGGGTGATCTCCGCTGATACTGCGCTCAACCTACCGGATTTTAGAGCCAGCGAGCGCGCCTTTCAGCTTCTCACGCAGGTGGCGGGCCGGGCGGGGCGTGGGCGTAAACCCGGCCATGTGGTTGTCCAGAGTTTTAATCCCGAGCACGAGTCCATCACCGCCGCCGCCGAGCACGACTACGAGCTGTTCTACAAGCGCGAGATCGCGTTTCGGGAGGAGCTGGGCTATCCGCCGTTTGCAAGGCTCGCCAATATTATCGCTCAAGACGAAGACGAGCGGCTCCCTGAGGTTCGTCTACGCGCCCTCGCCAACCGTTTAGAGGACTGTGATGGCCTCAAAGTCCTCGGCCCCGCGCCGTGCCCACTCTCGCGCCTCAAGGGGAAGTACCGCTGGCATCTTCTGCTCAAGTGCGCCGACGGCGACGCGCTCCGTGCCCACGTCCGGCGGGGAATGCTCTCGCTCACTTCGTCGGATCGCTCAGGAATGACCATTGATCTCGACCCGATGAGCCTGCTGTAAAGCCATCTCCTCTGCGACCCTCTTCCTGTTTCCCACTTCGCAGAGGAAGAGGGTGATTTGGGGTAGGATATAGCCAGCTCATGGCTCCCACGCGCTGGCTCCCACTACTTCTGGCCTGGACACTTCTGATCCAGAGCCTCGCCCCCGCACTCGCGTCGCCCCGTCCCCTCTGTGCCAAAACACCGACTCAGAGCACCACGCATGTTCCAAGCGCGAACCACGCCCACCATCAGTACCTGGTGGACACGAGCCAGCCGTATGCTGAGGTGATCCAGGAAGCGGAGTGGATGAACAACGCCCTGCCGCTCCTCACGCGCTACGACATCGGGCTAGATCGTCTGCGGATGTTCAAGTACCAGGTGACGAGCAACGGCCCTCCGCCCGTCTACTCGCCGGTTCTGAGTGGCTGGTATCTCTTCGATGGTCTGGGCAGCACTCGCGCCGTGGTGGACGACGGTGGAGTTGGTCAGAGTGAGTTCGGGTATGGGGATGCGTTTGGTATTCCCTACCAGGTGGCGGCAAATGGTACTCGTGCGAGTGCGGGTGCTGGATTCTTCCTGAACGGTCAGCAGTGGGATGGAAGTGGTGTTTGGAATAGTGGCGAGGGATTGTACTTCAATCGCGCCAGGTACTACCAGCCGGGATTAGGGAGGTTCATAGGCGAAGATCCATACTATGGCAAAGACTATGAACCCTCAACTCTTCATAGATATTTATACACATCTGGAGATTCAGTTAATTTTATAGATCCAACTGGCGAGGAAAATATAGCATCTATTTTAACATCATCAGCAATAATAGGTATTCTTTCTTCATCTATTGCAGTACAGGGACTAGGTGGGGCAAAAATTACAAGTAAGGATAGAATAGATGGAGCTGTTTTTGGTCTTGAAGCTGGTTTGGCAGTAGGTGTTGGTATTGTGGATGGCAAATGGCCTGAAATAGTAGTATCTGGATTGGTAGGAGGATTTTTTAGCTGGGGAGTAAATTGTATATCAGTAATCGTTCGAGACTCGAATGCTAAACTTGGTTATGGTGAGTTGACTTATCTTAAGCAATATTTGTCATTTATTGGTGGATTTGCCTCAAGTGCTACTAGTACAGCAATAACTGGAAAAATCTCAAGCAGTCGTAAAGATGCGGCCTATCAAAAAGCCTTAGCGTCATTTGCAAATACGGCGGTTAATGATTTTTACAAGTTTTTGATAAAAGATATTTCTCATTCTGCTGGTGTTACATCAAGTTTAGTATGGGAACAGATTAAATTTACGACTATAGATTCATTAATATCTGCTTTTGGTACACTTATTAAATTTGGATTACGAGATGAATATCCATTCTATAATAAATTTGATGACGAAATGAAAAATAGAGTCAGACAAATGTTTTTGGATGGACTTAATAAAGGTGTTCAAGCAATATTTAAACAAATATATAAAAATTATTTTAATGAAATCGGAGGGAGTATTACATTTTGAGTTATAATCAAAAAATTGATTTACCTACTCTGAGTGCAGGTGAAAGAATAGTGATGGAAGGTGAAATGGATACTGATAAATATTTTTATAATGAATTAATTAAAATTGCATCAATATTTTTTATTCCTATATTTTTGATGATATTGGGAGATTTAATAATGATAAAAAGAGATATACAATATTATTTTTTATATATTATTGTATTGATCGTTTTAATCATTCTGATATTCTTCGCAAGAAAATCTGCCCGTATAAAAAAATCATAGTTAGATTTAATCAGTATTTTTTTATTTCAAATTTGAAAATATTTATTATTAATGACTATTTTGATGGTGTTAAATACGAAGAAATACATTTTAAAAATGTATATAAAATTAAAAAATGCAAAAATTATATAGAAATTCATTCCTCAGAGGACAAAAAAACTATACTATGGTATAATGATATTGACTTTCCAGCTATAGAAAATTTAAGAATATCTAATATCTAGGGCTGAAAAAGAGAGTAAAATAGGTCAGTGTTTACCAGCCGTGCTAGACTCCTGCAAAACGTAAGCCGCTTGGTTGTCCTCGCGTTCCTCACCCAGAGCGTAGCGTCTGCACTCGCAGTAGGCAACAAGCTCAAGCAGATCGACGCGCTGGGGCGCATCACCAAGTTCGAGTACGACATCGCGGGGCGCATGAAGAAGCGCACGATGCCAAACGGCGAGTTCGAGACAATGGTCTACGACAATGCCACCGGGCGGCTGATGAGCAAGACGGACTTCCGGGGCAAGACGACCACCTTTGTCTACGAGACGAGTGTCAACAGCCCCAACTACGGAAAACTCCTCCAGAAGAATCCTGACGCGACTCTTGGCGAACCGGGAATCGTTTATGCCTACGAAACAGCGGCAGGCGTAAACCTGGGCAAGCGCCTCTCTGTCACCTACGGCTCCACCCTCCTTAACTTCACCTACGACAACATCAAGGGACAACTCCAGAGTGTTGCTACGCTGATTAACAACACCCAACTCGGCGCGGTGGCGCATGGCTACGACCCGCAAACCGGCGAGAAGACCAGCACGACAACCTACGACGGCACGGTAGCAAGTGGCACCAATGGCTTCGAGTACGATGAGCAGGGCAGATTGTCCAAAGTCACCAACGGCGCGGCGACTCTTGCCACTTACACCTACAACGAGAATGGGAGTTTGAAAACTGTCACGAGGCCAAGCGCGATTTCAATCTACGAGTACGATGCCAAGAATCAACTGCTCTGGATCAACCACGCTTCGGCAAGCAACGCCAATCTTGCCTCTGCCGGGCGTTTCTACTATCAAGTAGATGACAGCGGCAAGCGAATCGCCATCCACGATGGAGAGCAGACAGTTGTCAATGGAAACCAGATCGAGCCTACCAACGCGATAACGGGAGGAACGCGCTACGAGTACGACCTTGCTGGACGGCTTGCCAAAGAGACGTTTGCCAACGGAAGAATGATCACTTACGCCTACGACAAGGTAGG
>JANNDD010000784.1:0-2365 GCA_031387365.1 Armatimonas sp.
GCCCGACGCCGAGACGCTCTTTAGCAACATGCTCCCCCGCTCTGTGGACACCCTGGTCTACCAGGCGCTGATCGAGTCCGTGGCCAGTGAGCACGGCGCACGCATGACCGCGATGTCGAGCGCAACGGACAACGCTGGCAAGATGATTGCGAGCCTTACCCTTGCGGCCAACCGTGCTCGCCAGGCAAGCATCACCAAAGAGCTCGCCGAGATCGTGGGCGGCGCCGACGCGCTCAAGGGCTAGTAGGATCAAAGAAAACCGCCCTCGGCAAGCTTGCCGAGGGCGCTTTTTTGTGTTTAGAGCGTCCCGAGGAACTCCAGCAGCTCCGCTCGCTCCGTCGCGCTGAGCTCCTGGTAGCGCAAGCGCACTGCTGTCGCCTCGCCGCCGTGCTCCCGAATCGCCGCGTCGGGGGTGGTGGCGCGGCCATCGTGGAGGAAGAACTGGCGCAGTCGCAGGCCCCAGAGTGGTGCGGTGCGGAAGTGCCTGCCGTCGGCGCTTCCCTGAACCACGCCATCGCCCAGTCCTGCACCAAGATCATGTGTCAGCAAGTCCGAGTAGAGGTTCGTGGGGCGGTTTGCCAGTGCCGCCACGGAGCTGTTGCCCGTTTGCAGCGTGGGAATATGGCACGCCGCGCACCGAATCCGCGTGAATACCTGGCTTCCCCGTACGCTCGCGAGTGTTGCTGGTGCCGGATCGGGCGCGGCGAGCAGGCGCATAAAGTCCGCAAAGAGCTGCAAGTCCTCGCCATCGTCTTCGGGCTCCGGTACAACATCATAGAGTGTCTTGCCCTGCGGCAGGAGGTCAACGGAGAACACAGGGGTGGTGATTCCCATTTCATTGAGATAGGCATCGGCGGCGAAGTGCTCCAGAGTCGCCACTTGCGACTTCCAGCCAAAGCGCCCGACTTGCCGCTGGCCCGTGATCGGGCTGACGGCGTAGTTCGCGATGCCAGTGATGCCATCAGGATCGCCGCTCTTGATGTTCTTGAGAATCTCGCTGTCCGGGATGGCCTCCATCAGGCCCGCCCCAAAGAGCGGCGTGGTGATGCGCCGCGAGACATACTCCGCCCCCGCAGGCACCACTTCAGGCGTAATCGTGCAGGTGGGATCAAGCTCCGCGATCGAGCGGCGCTGAATGACGGGCCCGCCCAGCGCAACTAAGTCGCTGTAGCTTGCCCCAGAGCCCGCCCCGATACGGGTTACGCGAGAGAGCACGAGGTCTTCCCCTGCTCCCCCGATGCCACCTGCCGAGTGGCACTCCCCACAGCCTCGGCCATTGAATACCGGCCCCAGCCCTTCATCTACATCTTCCTCACTGGCGAAAACAGTCTTGCCTTTCTCAAAGAGCTCCTGCTCTGCCCGAGTAAGTCCGGGTGTCTCTGCACCGATGGGGGTAAAAACCTGGCTCATTCCCCCACACGCCCCCACGCCCAGAAAAAGGGTTGCGGTCACCGCTACGTGTAATCGTTTTTTCATCTTCAGACTCCCTCTTTTTTCCACAGGCTCCTGCGCCTGCTTAGGGTGTAGGGTAGTGCTGTTAGATGAAGAAGTCATGAACTGCTGGGCTTAGGGGAGGTGTACTTTCCAGAGGATGCCCTCACGGTGTAGCTCAGTCAGGTCGCTGTTGCCCTCTGCGAGAGTGGTGATCACCGTGGCGCGCTCTGCACGGACAATAATACGAGTGACGGTTCGAGGATCAAACTGCACAAACCTCCCAAACTCTTTCAGGTCTCTTAGGTAGGCTGTTGTCCCTAGTTTTTCCTCCTGACGATCCCATGATGCCAGGGTTTCTTTGGAGGCCAGCTCCCGTAGCGCCGGGTAGTCGGCTTTGTGTGCGGCGGCAAAGTAGCGCTTGAGTAGTGCGACAAGAGGATGGCTCTGTGCTTCTTCGCCGGTGACGATCTTCTTCAGGGGGGGCAGGAGGCTGATGCGCGCACGGAACGTGGCTTCGTAGCGAGCAGGAGCTGTCGCTTCCGAGGTCACCTTGCCCTCAACGATTCCATCGGCGATTTTGAGGTTGGTGAAGTATCTCTTACCCTCAATAGTGAAGCTGCTGACGGCTCCGGGGCGGGGCGGATAGACCAGCCCAGAGAAGTTCTCCGCCGGGTCCGGCTTGTGGAACTCGAACTCTACCCCCACTAGCTTTCCGTCTTGCTGGAGCGGATAGCGCCCCTGCGTCCCCTCCCGAGCTTTCATCGGCACGGGCTGGTTTGTGAGCAGTAGGCGCAGGAGCTTACGCGGCGGATCCGACTCATCGTCGGCACACTCAAAGGCGTAGGCGAACTTGAGAAGTGTGGCTTTCCCGCTCAGTGTGAGGGTGCCCTCGGCGGTCTGAAAAAATCCCATGCACTATTATGCCCCGATT
>JANNDD010000195.1:0-1849 GCA_031387365.1 Armatimonas sp.
TGGGATGCAAGTAAGTGCCAGTGTAGCAAGCGAAGCTGGGGCGATGCTGGCGGTACTGCCGCCGCAGGACGCTTCCCAGTTGGTTCGTTCGGCCTGTACGATATGTTGGGCAATGTGTGGGAGTGGTGCTCGGACTGGTACGGCAACTATTCAGGACGTAACGAGACCGATCCTGTAGGTGCTTCGTCAGGCAAGTATCGCGTACTTCGGGGCGGCTCCTGGCTCTACATCAACCAAGGCAGCTTCCACTGCGCCAACCGGTTCAGGAATGGCCCCGCTGACAGGATTAGCGACTACGGTTTCCGCCTGTCTTCTCCCGGGTAGCCATCTCCCGTCGCTTCGCGCTATCTCCCCGGCTTCGTGGAACTCAGCCACCCCCTTCCCCTGTTGCTCCTTCGTCGCGGGAAGGGGGCTTTGGAGTAGGAGAAGCATGATGGATACACACAGCCTCTCTTCCCGTGAGCTTGCGAACAACACCCAGAGGGTACCCGGGAAGAGAGGTGCCTGAGCGGTGTGAAGGCGGAGAGATGGCATAGAGATGGCTCCCTTTCCGCTAGGGTGAAATTGAGGTATCATTAGAACCAGAACATGGCACACCAAAGAGATTTGAGACAGTATGCCAATGTTCACACGTCGTCGTGAAAGCTTTAGAAAGAGTGTGCAGAGATTTGCACGTGGCTTCAGAAAGGTTTGAGAGTAGATGCAACGTAGAGCAAGTGCTTTAGCCTTAGATCAAGCTAAGATGATCTTGACTGTAGATGACAGCAGAAGTGTTGGAGATGACTTTAAGATGTTCCCACGCCTCCGTGAACTTCTTGAGACCCGCAGGATGACATTAGAACAAGCGGAAGGAAACCTTCGCTTGGTCAGTGGGAGCAGAGTCAATGCGGCAGCACAGCTTCGTGAGTCTAAGAAGATAGTCGGAAGCTTGCTAAGAGACGGTTATAATCATATCCGAGCCATTCCCACATTCGAGATAAACAGCGATGAGCGCTTAGGAGCCTTTATCGCCTACGGCTGGGACAATGGGAAGATGGGCAACCTCGCCGACGAGAGCTATCTACTCACTCTGGCGCGGCAGGCACTGCGGATCACGCCGGAAGTGGAGCCTGTGAAAGCACGCTACCCTCAGGCGATTCTCACCCGGCTGGAGACGGAGCTAAACACCCTCACTGATGCGTTTGCCATTTCCAAGATTGGAACCCGTCAGCAAGCCACCAGAGCGCGTAACACGGCAATGGAGGCACTGGAGAAGGCACTTGCCCGCGTGCGGCATCACTACTGCCAGGCCAGCGATGAGACCGACCAGAGCGCGGAGCTTGCACGGATCGGCTTCCAGCCCCGCCGAGTCAGCGGACAGCGCCTCGTCGCCTCCGAAAAGCCCGCCTCGTAACCCTAGGCCCATTTATGGGCCCGTATTCGCCCGGAGAATAAATGTGCCCGAATATTTAGCCCATAAAATTGTCTCGGATGCGCAGATCAATGCATGGGTGGAGCAGTTTCACCGCGATGGATTTCTCGTGTTGCAGGACGTGCTTACACCTGAGATGTGCGCCCGGATGCGCGACGATCTCGACGTGGCACTCAAAGCAAATCACGAGGAAGGCGACGGAATTATCCAGCTCCACCACCGGATGTTTGAGGTTAGCCCCACCAACATTGATCTTTTTGATCTGGAGCCTATCGTGACGTTTGCAGAAAAGCTGATCGCCGAGACAACCCACTGCATCCACAACAATAGCTTCCGCGTGCAGCCGGGTAAGGGGATTACCACCTGGCACCAGGACGACTCTCCACACTTTCTGGTGACGGAGGGCGACGCGCCTAAAAACATCAAGCTCCCCGTGCT
>JANNDD010000835.1:0-15521 GCA_031387365.1 Armatimonas sp.
AGATGATGAAGGAGCTGGCGATGCGCAATAGCAAGCAAGTGGGGCTAGGGCTGATGATGTACGCGCAGGACTACGACGAGAACCTCCCGCACGACCCGGCAAGCGTGAAAGAGGCGATCTTTCCCTACATCAAAAACAACGATGTGCTGGCGGATTTTGTCTATACCTACACCGGCCCAACGAATCAGAGTAAGATCGAAAAGCCGTCCGAAACCGCACTGGGCTACATTCCCAGCCCCGGAGGTCGTGCAGTGATCTTTGCCGATGGCCACGTAAAATGGGAACCCACCCCAACAAAATAGGGCCATACTGAGTACAATAGCCTATGCCAACACGGATCGCGGATCGGCTGGCGGCGGCGCGGCGGCGCGTGGTGGGGCGGGAGAGTGAGCGTGCACTGTTTCGTGCCGCGCTTCTTGCGCCCGAGCCGCCTTTTTGTGTTCTGAGTGTCTTTGGCCCTGGCGGCGTGGGAAAGACAACCCTCCTGCACGCCTACGCTACGATCTGCACAGAGCTAGGAGTGGCCTGCACCGCTCTCTCCGGGCTGGAGCTAGAGCCGACCCCCGAGGGCTTTCGGGCCGCGCTTATCCTGGCGGGCTTCGATACGGACGCGACCGGGCGGCAGGTGATCTTGCTCGATAGCTACGAGACCATTCAGCCACTGGAAGGCTGGCTCCGTGAAACTCTGATTCCCGAACTTTCGGGGGAGACCATGGTGGTGCTCGCGGGGCGCAAGCCCGTGGCGCTGGGCTGGCGATCCGATCCTGACTGGCAGGGGCTGGTGCGCGTCTTGCCGCTGCGTAACCTCAGCCCCGACGAGAGCCGGGAGTTTCTAGAGCGCAGCGGCATCCCTGAGGATCTACATGCCGGGCTGCTGGCTTCGACCTACGGCTATCCACTGGCACTCACGCTCTCGCGCGATATGTTTGAGCAGCAGGGCGCGGCGGCTTTTCAAGGCACGGAACCCTCACCGGACCTTGTGCAGGGGCTGATCGCACGCTTTCTCGACGACACACCGACGCCGCTTCACCGAGCCGCACTGGAGGCCACAGCGCTACTGCGTGTGACCACAGAGCCCGTGCTGGGGCGCTTGCTGGAGCTGAGTGAGGACGAGGTACGTCCACTCTTTGACTGGCTAGGCTCACTCTCGCTGATGGAGACGGCGCAGCCGGGAGTCGCGCCGCATCCGATTGCACGTGATGCCCTACTTGCCGATCTGCGCTGGCGTAACCCGGACCGTTGGACGCACTTGCACCGCCGCGCCCGGAGCTACTACGGCGAGCGCCTTGCCGAGGCGAGTGACCGGGAGCAGCAGCGCCTGCTCTGGGACTATGTCTTCCTGCACCGCGATAACCCCGTGATCCAGTCCGCCTTCACCTGGCAAGATGCCGGAGCCTACGCGGACAGTGCCCGCCCCGACGACGGCGCACTTCTGGCAAGCTGGGTCGAGAAGCACGAAGGCACTCTCGCGGCGGCACGCTTTCGCCACTGGTGGGGCCACCCCGCGCTGAGTACCGCCGTTTTCAGAGGGGGGGAGGGCAACGCGCCGCTGGGCTTTCTTTGCTGGCTGGAACTGGATAAAGTGCTGCCCGCAGACCGCAAGCAAGATCCTGTGGTAGATCGTGCCCTCACATTTCTCGAAACCAGCGCCCCACTACGCCCCGGCGAGACTGCCCTGTACTTTCGCTTCTGGATGGCCGGAGACACCTACCACGCTGTCTCACCGATCCAGAGCCTAGTGATGGTCAATGCAGTCCGGCAGTATCTGATTACGCCACGCCTAGCCTATAGCTTCTTTCCGATTCGTGACCCCGAGCGCTGGGAGCCCGTCTTTGCCTACGCCGAGGCACCACGCTGCCACGCCGCCGAGTCCGATGCCGATGGGTTTACCCAAGGAGTCTTTGCCCACGACTGGCGTGTGCAGCCTGTGGCGCAGTGGCTACATGTGCTGGGCGAGAAAGAAGTGGCGGGAACGGCAGTCCAAACGCGCCCCACATCCGCCGAGACCTATCTGGTACTTAGTAAGCCCGCCTTCGAAGGGGCGCTACGCAACGCTCTCAAGTTCCTGGATCGCCCTGAGGCACTCACAAACAGCCCGCTGCTGCGCTCTAGAATCGTCGTTGAGCGCACACGGGGAGTCGAGGCCGCGTCTCGTGAGCGCGCCTCCGTCCTTCAGAGCCTGATCCGCGAGACTACCACCGGCTTGCAAGGCCACCCCAAACGTGCGCGAGGCTACTACGCACTTCTTCACACCTACCTGCGCCCCGCCGCTACACAAGAGAAAGCGGCGGAGCTTCTTGATCTTCCGTTCAGCACGTACCGCCGCCACCTCGCCGAGGGAATCGCACTGCTCACGGAGACCCTCTGGCTCCAAGAGATCGGTGAGGCGCTGAAGTAGCCGCCGGTTAAAAACCAGCGTCTGCAATGGCTTTGCGGCGGAACGCCACTGCAGACGCCTCATTTTATGGGGTGGTCAAAGCGGAAGTGAGCTTCTTCACAGGACAGTGAGCAGAAAATGAGCAGTTTTCGGTCTGGGAAGTAAGTAGTGCTATAGCCTAAACTTCAAGGAACCTAAGGAGCTAGCTTTTAATACGGCTAGCACCAGGGCAATCGCTAAGATAGCCCGGAAACCAACCAGGAGTGAAAGTTTATGAAATCTCTAACCAAGCGCTCGTTTGCCCTCGCAGGCACCGCGCTGACTCTCGCCGCAGGGTGGATCGGAATCCGTAATGCACGCGGTTCTGACCACGCTGATACGCCACAAATCGCAGCCTCTCCCGGCACCGATATCACCGATGTCTTTGTCTTTCCCAGTGCAACCAATAGCAACAATGTCGTGCTGGCGATGTGTGTCTCGCCGCTGATTCCCACAGGCGGCACCCGCGCTTTTGATCCCACGGTTCTCTACCAGTTCAAGATAGACAACACGGGCGACAAAGTGGAAGATCTTGTAATCCAGGCACGCTTCGAGGGCACGGGAACCAGCCAGAAAGTGATTATCGCCGGGCCGAGCGCCCCCTCTCGTACGGGGACGATGAGCGATGCGCTCATTCCCTTAACTGTCACCGGGACATTTAATAGCACCTTCTCCCCAAATAGTGGCATGCAGGTCTTTGCTGGAGTGCGCGAGGATCCGTTCTTCTTTGACCTGGAGCAGTTCTTCACCATTTTCCCTGACCGCGCCACCCCGATCAGTGGCACTGCCGTCGCCCTTGCCGATGCCAATACCCCCAAAGCGGCAACCTGGCGCTCGGCCAGCGCCGCCAAGGACTTTCTGATTGGCTACAACCTGCTCGCAATTGTCGTGGAGCTTCCTAAGAGTGCACTCAAGGGCTCAGCCGATGGCAAAATTGGTGTCTGGTGCACCACGAGCAAATAACTTCGCGGAGAAAAAAATAAAATGAAACAACTTATGCTACTCATTCCGATCGCCGTGCTTGCGGGCTGCGGCAGCACCACTACGTCTCGTACCCCCGAGAGCTTCCAGCAGGTAGATCGCCTGGCGCGCCCTGTGGTCAATGAGGTCTTTGCCTCCGTGGCTGGGGACCGTCACAAGACCAACAACGAGATCTCACCCAGCCAGGACTCCGCGCAGCTTGCCAATGACATCCAGAACTTCATGCGCAATACGGCGGGCCGCTCGCAGGCTACCACCGATGTGGTGAAGGCGGTTCTGGTGCCCGATGTTCTTGTCGCGGACCTGAATCAGACCGACTCGGCGGCCTATCTAGGCTCGGAGACGGGCGGGGCGACCGGCGGCAAGTTCGGCGGACGCAAGCTCACCGATGATGTCGTGGATATCTCCCTGGGAGTCGTCTTTGGCAAGACAGTCTCCGCGCTCGGGCTCGCGCCTGATGATGGCAAGGACATCCCAACCCTCATCAGCGACAATGTGGGATCTGGAGGCAAGCACTTCACCGCCACCTTCCCCTACTTGGGAGCACCACGGTAGTGCGACGTGGGATCGCGCATGTGCTGGTTTTTGCTGTGGGCGGCTTCTTCTGGGCGGGAAAGCACTTCTCGCCTAGGCCCAGCGCGGCAAAGGCAAGTACACACGTGGCTTATGACCCAACCGAGATCGAGAAAAGTGTGCGGTTTCTAGAAGGCCGTGCTCTCTCCGATCCACAGGGGGCCACGGGGCTGGCAATGCTGGCGAGCGCGTATCTGCGCCGCCAGAGCGAGCTGGGCGATCCCGATGATCTACTCCGGGCCGAGGCGAGCGCTCGTCGCTCGCTCTCGGTGCGGAGCCACAACAATCCTATTGGGCTCTGGGCGCTCACCAAAGCGCTCATGGGCCGCCATGCTTTTGCCCAAGCACACACCGTGGCAGTAAAGCTCGGCGATGGTGCACTAGAGGCCGAGTGCGATCTTGAGCTGGGCAACTACGACCGGGCACGCAAGCGCCTCACCGAGGCCGCCGCCCTTCGCACCACCGATCCGATTATCCGGGTTCTTCAGGCACGTGTCTGGGAGCTCGTCGGAAAAGTGCAGCTCGCGGAAGATGCCTACAAGAGTGCCCTCGCCCTCACCGAAATCAACTTCGAGCTGTCCGGTCCGAGCCGCGCCTGGTTCCACGGACGCCTCGCTACGTTCTATGCCACGCAAGGCCGCAGCGACGAAGCGAAACACGCCTACGAAGCGGCGCGGGAGGCCTTTCCCAGTGATCGCCGCGCCACCCTCGGACTGGCGCAGTTCGCCGCTGACCAGGGCGACAAGACGGAGGCAAAAAAGCTTGCCGAAACCGTCGCGCTCCCCGAGGCCGCGATGCTACTCTACAAGCTCGGCGACACATCCCAGTGGGAGCGGATCACGTCGGAGGCCAGCGGACGCCATGTCCATGGGCGTGCCCTCGCCTTGTTCTACGCCGACACGGGCCGTAATTTAGAAGAGGCCGTGCAGCTGATGCGCTCGGACTGGGGCACCCGCAAAGACATCCACACCGCCGATGCGCTTGCCTGGGCACTCTACAAAGCGGGCGAGCAAGACGAAGCGAAAATCTACGCCCGACTCGCCCTTGCCACGGGAACCTGTGATCGCTCTATTCTTGAGCACGCAAAGCAAATCCTCGCGGAGACCAAACGATGAAACGCGCCTTTACCCTCATTGAGCTTCTGGTTGTTATTGCGATCATTGCGGTACTGGCCGCGATTCTCTTCCCTGTCTTTTTCCAGGCACGCGCCAAAGCCCGCCAGATCTCCTGCCTCTCGAACCAGCGTCAGCTCGGTGTGGCAGCGCGAATGTACATGACAGACTGGGAGGGCGAGCTTTTTCATCATCATGAAGAGTGGGTACTCGACGATGGCACGACTGTTACGCAGCTTCCCGCCAGCGTGGATGCTTGCGTCGGCGGCGGCTTTGGCAGTAGCCATGCAGAGAAGCCTTGGCTGGCAGCTTTCCAGCCCTATCTCAAGAACCAAAACGTGGCGCACTGTCCTGATTCACCCGCAGGACAGAGCTACTTACTGAACTCCATCTTCACCCATAAGTCCTGTCGCTATGCGCTGGAAGGTGTGCTGGGGGATTTTGCCTCGGAGCCCATTGTCGCAGCGCTACCCAACCCCAACCTAATTCTCTTCTCGGAGCGTAACTCCGAGGCGATGAACGCGGAGGACAATGAGGCATACGGCAGCCCCGACCAAGATGACTACGATACCTGGGGCGGCGAGGCGGCGCTGGTGCGCTGGGGGGATGGCCAGTACGGTGATCAAGGCTGGTTGCGCTACAACCGACACACCGGAGGGGCGAACTACACCTACACCGATGGTCATGTCCGCTGGCTGCCCTGGAGCCGTGCTCGCCTCGACCAGTTCCCCGATCATGTTGTCCGCAATCCCCTTGAGGAGCCCGTCCGATGAGAGGAGCCCGTTCGATGAAGCGCCTTCTTTATTGCCTCTTACTACTGCTCAGCGTCGCACTCTCTGCACTTGCCCACGATCCACGCTACAGCAGTGTGATCCTGCGCCTTGAGGCCACAACACTACGCATCAGCTTAGTCGCGCCGGTGGGCAAAGACAAAGGCTTACTCCAGCGGCTTGCGCTGGAAGCGGAGGGGAGGCCCGTGGCAACTGAGGGCGAGAGCCGGATTCAAGATGCCAGCAACCGCACCGTATTGCTCGACACCCACGCCGCCGTGCTCGCTCCCAAGCAGCTCACCCTCACGCAGCGCCTCTTTCCGGAAGACCCACAGAGCCGCACGATTGTCTTACTCTACTCTGGGGATAAGCTGGTGCAGGAGAGCGTACTCGATGCCAGCCAGCCACGCTTTGTCTGGTCGGCCCAGCAAGTACCTGAGTCGTCGCTCTCGGTGGCGCGGCGCTTTATTCAAGAGGGGATTGCCCATATCTTCGCCGGGCAAGATCATATTCTTTTTGTCATCGCACTGCTCTTGCTGGGAGGAAGCCTACGTCAGCTCGCCAAGATCATCACGGCGTTTACCCTCGCTCATACGGTCACGCTCTGCCTGGCGGCGACGAAAACTCTAACACTCTCGCCTGCAATTGTGGAGCCATTGATAGCCCTCTCCATCGTGGCGGTGGGAGTTGACAACTTGCTCGCCAAGCCCGGTGAGCGCGACTTTCGTGCCCTGATGGCGCTGGGTTTCGGACTGATCCACGGCTTCGGGTTCGCCGGAGCACTCACGGAGATTGGGCTACCCAAAGAGGCGCTAGGCCTCTCGCTGGGAGCGTTCAATATTGGAGTGGAGCTGGGGCAGCTGACCATTGTGTTGGCGGTCGCACCGGCACTGGCGCTCCTGACAAAACGAGCACCCCGGGCCGGGCGCCGGGCGATGCTCGCGGGCACGGTTACCGTGATTTTATTGGGAGCCCTCTGGTTCTTACAGCGGATCGGCTAGATTATTTGCCGGGCAGACCGAGCTTGACACGGGCGGCGAGGATGCCTCCCTCCCGAATCGCGGTGGCATCCGTGCTCAGGGCCGCCAGGAGCGAGCCGCCGCCCCGATCCGTGAAGAACGACTGTACCTCTGTGAATAAACGCTCTAGCGACGGGAAAGACTGCAGCTGTTGGGCTTCGTAGAGCGCGGCCAAGGCGGCCTCGGGCTCGGAGATATTGCCCAGTGCGGCTCCTTGCCAGCGGCGGGCCTCAGCCTGACCCGCTGCATCGCCCAGGTTGGAAAAGTGCCCCGCTGCCTCTTCCAGTAAGAGAACCCCACGGGCGGGCTCCTCCGTGAGCGTGATGCGCCCCAGAACCAGCAGGGCACGGGCAAAACCTTCGCGACTCTGTGCGCCCCGTGCAACAGTCAGTGCGCGCTCCGCCAGATCAAAGGCGGCATTCACCTCACCGCTACGCAAGTGCCCCAGTGCCAAGGCAAGAAGCACTCCTATGGGTCCGAGAAGCGCTTGAGGCGGCGACTCGGGAAGCACGACCGCGAGCTGGTAGCGGCCCTCGTCCTCGGTGGCGAGTCCGGAGCGCAGGAGAACCTCCATGGCGCGCTGCCAACCCTTGCCCCAGCTTGCCTCCAGATCCTCAGCTACTGCCCCCGCGGCAAAGAGCGAAAGGCCCCCCAGCAGGCGACGGACTCCCTCGGGGAGGCGCTCCAGGAGAAGATCGCGGGCAATCGTGAGCGGGGTGGTTGTCCCCCCATGTAGCGTCAGGGCCGTGAGCTGCGTCTCCATCCGTACACGAAGTGCCGTGAGGGGCTCGGTCTCCAGGAGCGCCGCCGTGAGCCGCGCCGCCTGTGGGTTACCATCGAGCAAACGCGCCAGTGAAGCCGTCTCCTCCGAGTCGAAATCTCGCCGCGCCCAGCCCACGAGAAGCCGTCGGGTATCACTGACAGACAGAGGGGGCAGCTCCAGTGCCTGCTCCCCGAGGATATTCAAGGGTCGGTGTGTCGTGGTGAGCAAGTGAAGCTCAGGGAACTGGGTCAGTAGTGCAGGAACCACAGGCGCTTCAAGCACTTCAAGGCCATCCAGGATAAACAGTGCGGCACCGCTGTCCGAAGGAACCTGCTGAGCCACCGCTTCCCGAATTGCGTCGGTGTGTCGAACCCCCTTCAGGCTGGCCCAGAAGACCCCTGCCGGAAAAGCCCCCGCCTCCGTGAGGCGCTGGGCAGCGGCACGTACCAGCGTACTCTTACCCACTCCTGCCGGGCCATAGAGGGTGACAATCCGCGAGGAGCAGGCCGTTCGTACCAGTGCCCCCAACGCTTCGTCTCTGCCTACCAGCTTGTCCGCAAACGCCCGTAGTCGGGCGAACGCCGCCTCTCTTGCTGAACCTTCCAAATCGTTAAACCGTCCGCTCCGCGCTCCAAGGCACTGCCCGGGCGCAAGAACACATTGTAGCATGAGGGAGTTTAGTTTGCAGGGTATACTGACACGTTAATCTATGGGTATCCAAGGCTCCCTCTCACTACAGCAACTAACACTGCTCTCTCATGCGGCTGTCGCAAACTGGTCCGCGCAGGAGCTACTAGAGCACTACGTTCTGGAAACCACGCAGGCAACCGGTGCGACACGTGGCTTTGTTGCGCTTGCCGAGGCTGAGGTTGGGGGGCTGGTTCTGCTGGCGACGGCGGGAGATGGCTGGACCGATGAGGCACGACAGAACCGCCTCTCCGAGCGCGACCGCACGAACACGATCACCTCACTGGTGGCCCGCACCGGCGCACCCGTACGAGTGGCCAACGCCCCCGTGGATGTGCCCGGCTACGCCCCCTTCTTCCCTGGGATTTGTTCGGTACTAGCGGTGCCTCTTGCCCTGGAGCGCGACGAGCGTGTACGAGGCGTGCTCAACCTAGAGTCGGATCGCCTAGATGCCTTCACGGGGGAGCACGAGGCTTTCGCCCAGACCGTGGCAGATCTGGCGGCGCTACGGCTCTCCATGGACGATCTTCGGGAGCGGGAGACAGCGCTGGTACAGATTGGCAAGGAGCTCTCGGGCTCGCCGGATCTGGATGCCATGCTGGATCGGGTCGTGGAGATTACCAGCCAGGTGCTGCGTGCCGAGGAGTGCTCGCTGTACTTTCTGGATCAAGCCAGCCAGCAGCTCACTCTGGCAGCCACGCGGGGCAAGGGGGTGCGCCCCGCCCGCAAAGCCTACGTACGCGGTGAAGGCCAGACAGGAGCCGTCGCCACAACCGGTGCCGTGGTGCGCGATCTCGATGACATGCGGGCGTTTCTGGGGGCCCCGATTCCGTCGGTGGCGGGCGTGGTCGGTGTGCTACGGGTGATCCGCAAAGAGTCCAGCTCCCCCTGGTTTCCCAATGACTTTACGGATGCGGAAGAAGAGGCACTACTCACGATTGCGGCGCAAGTGGGAGCGGCGATGGACAACGCGCGGCTCTTTGCACGGCTGATGCAGTCGGAGCGCATGGCCACTTGGGGCGAGATGAGCGCGATGTCCAGCCACATGATCGGCAACCGGGTCTTTGCCATTAAAGGCGAGCTCAATGAGCTGGAGTATGTCCTCCGAACGGGAGGCGAGGTCCACCCGCTCGTCGAGGGCATGAAGCGAGGCATCTTCCGGCTGGAGGAGCTCCTGGCGGAGTTCCGCGATTTTGTGCGGGCGGGCAACCTGGCACCAACGCCAGGGGATCTCAACGAGCTGACACAAGCCGCGCTGGGAGAGACTTTCCCCAAGCGGAGCACGGTGGTTCTGGAGGGCAGCTATATCGCCAAGACTCTTCCCGTGGTCGCGGATGGAGCGAAGCTGAAGCGGGCGTTCTCGGAGCTGATTGAGAACGCGGTAACGTTCATGGAAGCAATGGGAGGAGGGACTCTAAAAGTGACGACACGTATCGTCTCGCGCCGAGAGCCACTGCCCACCCGGCTGTCACTGCCTCGAAGCGACTACGCACTCCTAAGCTTCGAGGACACCGGCCCTGGCATACCCGAGTCGGAAAAAGAGCGGATATTCCGCCCGTTTGTGACCTCGCGGGCCCGTGGGATGGGCCTAGGGCTGGCGATTGTAAAAGGTATCATTGAGGCGCACCACGGCGGCATCGTCGAGACAGGCGCAGAGGGACAGGGGGCACGCTTTGAGATCGCGCTGCCGCTAAAAAAGGGAGGAAGATGAGGATGATTCGAGTTCTGGTTGTAGACGATGAAGACGAGGTGCGGGCGGCACTGGCACGGCGCTTGGAGCGTGATGGCTATGCCGTAGCGACCGCGGGGTCCGAGCGCGAAGGCCTGAGTGCCCTCAAGAGTGTCGAGCATCCCTACGATGTCGTTATCACCGACATGAACATGGGCGACCCCAACTCGGGGATGCATATCCTGGAGGGAGCGGTCGCACGCGATGTCTTCACTGAGGTGATCGTGCTCACCGCCTACGGAAATGTCGCCAATGCCGTGGAGTGCATGCGGCGCGGGGCCTACGACTACATCGAGAAGAACATGCCCGGCGTGGATGTCTTCGAGTTGCTGGTGATGAAGCTGGAGCAAGCCTGTCAGCGCCGCCGCCAGTCCGTGCAGACCGTGCGGCGGCTAGAGGAGTTCCACAAACGCCACGGTGACTAGTTAGGCAGCCACGGCGAAGGAGTCTTTGTTTTGGGGAGTTGCAAGACAACGCTCACGGATCAGAGCGGTCCAGTCTTTGTGGCAGGTCGTGACCATTAGTGTCTCAAAGCCATAGCGCCTCCCCGCCTGCGCCGTGGCCTCTTTGTCATCGGCAATCAGAGTGAGACCAAACGCAGGAGCATGTTTGAGAGTTGCTACCGGAGCGCGGCCCGCCCGGACGGCGCTCCGGTGCTCCTGCCCTGTAATAATCCCCCCCAGCCGAACCCCATTGAGTGCGAAGAAGAGACGCACACGGCGTGTGGGTATCTCGGCCAGCGTGTAGATCCAGATCTCCCAGCCATCGCGCTGGAGAGCGCGCATCAGCCCGAGCGCTCCACAGCGCAGGCTATGGCTCAGCAGTAGTGCCTGCACCCCCTGCGGATGATCACAGCGAAACTCGGCGACCTCAGGGAGAAGGGTGCCATTCCAGCCAAAAGCAATTCGTTTTGTCATCATAGTCGTATGGAGATTGCCTATGCATTTTCCATACCAAATTTCCTATGCACACCAGAATTGTTATAATAGGCTGTGCCGACCCCTTTTCGATCTGATTTTCTATCCGATGAGCTAAGTGATCATGTCGTGGTCTGTGGCCTGGGACGCTTTGGGCTACGCATTGTGGAGCTGCTGCGCGAGCAGGGAGTCTCTGTCGTTGCCATTACCAGCCCGGAAACTCGCGAGGATCGGCGGGTGGCGGCGCTAGACCGCGGGGCCGAGCTGATCACCGGTGATTTCCGCTTCCCCGACACGCGTGAGGCCGCCCGGCTGGACCAGGCACGAGCTCTGATCCTGGCAACCTCCGACGACCTGGTAAATTTAGAGACCGCTCTGGATGTACGAGGGCAGCACCCCAAGCTGTGTATTATTATGCGACATTCCGAGGAGCGTCTTGCCTCCCGGCTAGAGCAGGACTTTGATCTCACCCATGTCCTGGTTCCATCGCTGCTCGCCGCACCTCACTTCGCCGAAGCGGCCCTCGCCCCTCCTCCCGAGCCGAGCAAGACACGACACCGGGCGCGGCGACTGCGGCTCCGACGTGCCAAGCAGCCGGATTTGAGCCTTTTATTTTTATTGCTCTGCCTGCTTTTTCTCGGGGGAGTGCTGATCTTCCATCAGAATATCGGGCTGAGCTACATGGACGCGGCCTACTTCACCGTGACCATCTTGACCACTGTGGGCTTTGGCGATTTCAACCTACAAAGCGAGCCCGCGGCGGTAAAGCTATTTGGAATGGTGCTAATGTTCGGCGGCGTTTTACTTCTCGCCACACTCTCATCGCTCCTGACCAACTATATTCTCTCCGGGGCGGCGCAGCAAGCGCGGGCAGAGCGGACAATCCGGCGCTACCGGGGGCATATTATTATTTGTGGCCTGGGAAGTGTGGGATTTGCGATTGCAGAACGCCTCCGGGCACGGAATGTGCGAGTAGTCGTGATAGACATGACTTTGGAGGACGCTCTCTTCCGCGATCTGGCGACGCGCGTTCCGATTTTACTCGGGGACGCGACCCGGCCCGAGACACTGCTGAAGGCGGGCTTTCGACGGGCAAGAGCGGTGGTAGCCGCCACTTCCAGCGATGCCTTGAACCTGGAGATCGGGCTCATGGCACAGACCCTGGTAGAGGACTACCGCCCGGAGAACCCCGTTCGCCTAGTGCTACGCTGCTTTGATCCCGATCTGGCACGGCGCATCCATCGTGTCTCGCAGAACTACACGCTGCTATCCTCAGCGGAGATCGCGGCTCCCCTCTTTGTGGAAGCCGCCCTGCACCCTAAAAAGGGTGCTGCTTCAGAAGCTATTCTGGAAGGAAGTACTTAAGATGCGGGTTCGTAGCCTACTGACAATCGGTGTGCTCCTCGGGGCGCTTTCCAGTGCCTTTGGCCAGTCTGTTTCCTCAGAGACTAAAGATAAAGTGCTCCTGAGTATGCAAAACACGATCCAGCGTCAGGCATTTGTCCCCGGCATAGACTTCACGCAGTGGCCCGCCTTCCTGGCAAAGCGCCAGACCGAGGTGGATCATGCCAGAGATGTTCCGACCTTTGTCAACACCGTCAATGGGGCGCTCCGCGACTTTGGCATCAGCCACATCCGGCTCCTCTCGCCACAGAATGTCAAGACCCGTGTGAGCGGAGTGACTCAGGGCTTCGGCATGGCGACCCAAAAGAGTGAGAGCGGCCTTCTCATCACTGCGATTGCCCCTAAGAGCCCAGCGGCGCAGCTTGGTCTGGAACAGGGCGATGAGATTATCCAGGTAGAGGGCATCGAAAAACCCGTCTCCTACCCTGTTCCCCCCGACAACGACACCACCGCTCTCACGATCAAGCGCAAGAGCACGGGGACGGTCAAGCACTACATGCTCGCCAAGAAAGCCTACTCTACCGACCAGCCCAATACGCTCACCTGGACCAACAAAGACACCGCGGTTCTGCGCATCCCCTCTTTCTCACGCACGTATAGTGAGAAGCAGATCGAGAGCTTTGTCGCGGAGGTAAGCCAGAGGAAAGCCAAGGCACTTATCTTGGATCTGCGTAGCAACGGCGGCGGCCTCGTCCGTAACTGCCAGCACCTACTCTCACTGCTCAGCCAGCCGGGAACTCCCATCGGCACCAGCGTGGACCGCCGCCTCTCGGAGCGCTATGTCCAGACTACAGGCGGCGATAGCAAGGACATGGTGGCAATCGCCAAGTGGTGTGGCCCCACCAGTAAGACCGTGAAGATGGCACAGCAGCCGTTTCTGGGCAAGCTTGCCATTCTTTTGGACTCTCGCTCCGCCAGCGCTTCGGAGATTACCAGCGCGGTTCTTAAAGAGCAGCGAGGCGCGGTACTCATCGGGCGGCAGTCGGCGGGTGCCGTGCTTGTCTCCCTGTTTCTCCCGCTGGCAAACACCGAGGGCTTCGAGGTACAGGTGCCTCTCTCGGACTATGTCTCGCCGGGGGGAATGCGCTTGGAGAAGAACCCCCTCAAGCCCGATGTTGCTGTCGAAGGTGCCATCACCGAGACCAACGATCCGGTTCTAGCGAGTGCCCTCAAGGCAATTAAGTAGCTCTATGACCTTGACACCAAGAGCAAATATAGATATACTTCTGGCCTAAGCGATGCAAAAAACTCAAACCAGCCGTCGCCGCGTCCGTCGTCCCTCAGAGGTCACGGGCTAGGCGCATCAAAAACGCGAACCGTGACCGGAAGGGAGTTGACCTTTCTGGAAAACGGCTACGTGTGAGTGCATCGAAAAAATAGTGTTTGGCGTGGCCGCAGGGGAGACCCTGGCGGCTTTTTTTGTTTTGAACCCACCCCTAGCCCCTCCCTCGACGAAGGAGGGGAACATGAGAAAAGTATGACAGTAGCAATTGTTGGTGTAACCGGATACGGCGGCGGAGAGCTGGCGCGGCTTCTGGCGCGACATCCTGATGTTGACGTGACGCAAGTGATCTCGGATAGCTCGGCGGACAAGCCGCTCTCCAGCGCGTTTCCAGGACTTGCCGGAACAAAGCTGGGCAAGCTGGTGTGCGAGAAAAAGGGCGGCGAGATAACGGCGGATGTTGTCTTTCTGGCGCAGGAGAATGGCTACGCGATGACCGTGGCGGGCGCACTTTTAGCCCAGGGTAAGCGGGTGATTGATCTGTCTGCGGACTTTCGGCTGACGGACACGGCGGCGTGGGAAAAGTTCTACAAAATGCCTCCCGCGTCGCCCGAGCTACTTGCCGAAGCGGTCTACGGAATGCCCGAACTGGTCGGGAAAGACAAGATCGCAAACGCGCGGCTGATTGCGAATCCGGGGTGCTATGTCACGGCGAGTAGCCTCGCACTCGCGCCTCTGGTGAAGCATCATAAACTATCAGGGATTATTGTTGACGCCAAGTCTGGGGTCAGCGGCGCAGGGCGCTCCAAGTCTGACACTATCTATCGGTACGCCGAGATGAACGAGACCGTCCGGCCCTACGCCGTGGGGGGCGGCCACCGGCACACGCCGGAGATTGAACAGAATATCGGTGTGAGCGTGCTCTTCACGCCGCATCTGGTTCCGATGACGCGCGGGATTCTGGCGACGTGCTACGGTCAGACAAAAGCCAGCGCCGCCGAGCTGACCGCGACGCTGCGAAGTGCCTACGCCGATTGCCCGTTTGTGGTAGTTCGTGAGCCGGGGGACTGGCCCTCAACCAAAGACGTGGCGGGGAGTAATTTCTGCCATCTTGCGGTGGCAAGCACCGGCGAGCAGACGATTGTCGTCTCCGTGATTGATAACCTGGTCAAGGGCGCGGCGGGGCAGGCGATTCACAATATGAACATCATGCTCGGCTTCGACGAAACCGCCGGGCTCGAAGGAGGCGGTCTGTGGCCGTAACATTTCCACATGGTTTTAATGCAAATGGCGTTGCTGCGGGAATTAAAAAGAGCGGCGCTCTCGATATGGCGCTGATTCTTGTAACGAGTGGTGATCCCGAAGGCTCACCAGCGGCAATGGTAGGGACGCAGAATCAAATGTGCGCGCCCTCCGTGACGCGCAACAGGCGCGTGTTGGCAGAGAGCGGCGGATACGTGAAAGCTGTTGTCGTCAACGCGGGTTGTGCCAATGTCGCCACAGGCCCAAAGGGTGTTTCCGATAACGAAAAGATGGCAGAGATGGTCGCGACGGAAGTAGAAGCCATCCCAAACACGGTTCTCACGGCGAGCACTGGTGTGATCGGGGTGCATCTGCCGATGGAAAAGCTTGAAATGGGCATCGCAAAACTGGGGCGACTGGATGGCTCGGCTGAGAGCTTCGCCGAGGCGATCATGACGACGGATCTGGTGCCTAAGACCGCTCAGATAGAGTTCTCCCTCGGCGGCGCGACAGTTCGCATCGGTGGGGCGTGCAAAGGGAGCGGAATGATTGCGCCGAACATGGCAACGATGCTGGCGTTTCTGACCACCGACGCCGACATTTCCCCCAAAGCACTCGATGCCGCCCTGCGCCGCGCGGTAGATGTCAGCTTCAACTGCATGACGGTGGACGGCGACACGTCAACC
>JANNDD010000851.1:0-5427 GCA_031387365.1 Armatimonas sp.
TCCTCGAAGTGCCTGAGGGCGCCCTCAAACTCGGTGAGAATGTCGTGACACTGACCACGGAGTTCCGGCGCGACTCCGACCTGGAGGCGATCTATCTGCTCGGTGACTTCGGAGTGCGTCTCGATGGGCCGAAGCGAACCCTCATCGCACTGCTCGAAACGTTGGCGATCGGCGATATCTGCGCGCAGGGCTTGCCGTTCTACACGGGTTGCGTGACATATCATTTACCTGCTTTTGAGGGAGTGGTAGAACTTCCTGAGGTCGGTGGAGCGTGCGTGCGCGTGAACGGCCAGGCGATCCCTTGGCCCCCTTACACCACCACAATCCCCCCCTTCGCGAAGCCGGAGGGGGGCGTAAGCGAGGAACGAGCGCACGGGGGGAGGCTAGACGTCACCGTCGTGCTGACGCGTCGCAATCTCTTTGGACCGCTCCATCTCGTTCCCAAGCAACAAGCCGCCTACGGGCCGGGGCACTGGGTGACGGAGGGGGGAAACTGGAGCAACGATTACCAACTTTATCCCTCCGGGCTGCTGGCCGCGCCATGTGGAACCAGAGGTTGAAGTGCGCACGCGATTGCGGCGATCTCGTCAAGGCTTAAGGTCTCGGCGCGGCGGTCGGGGGTGACGCGGGCGGCGTTGAGCGCCGCGAGGATCTCCTCGCGCGGGCGATCCATTCCGTGCGAGAGCGCTCCGAGGAGCATCTTGCGGCGCTGACCAAACGCGGCGCGGCTGACGGCGAAGAACGCTTCGGGGGAGGGGACATCCACAGGAGGCGTGGCGTGTGGCGTGAGGTGCAAGATCGCCGACTCCACTTTTGGCGGCGGGAAAAAGGCGTTTCGTGGGACGGTTGCGGGGACACTCACGGCGGCGTAGAACTGCATAAACACCGAAAGGGAGCCGTAGGTGCCAGAGTCCGGAGTTGCTTTTGCCCGATCTGCGACTTCTTTCTGTACCAGTAGTGTGATGGACGAGAACACGGGGCGATGCTCCAGCATTTTCACAATAAGGGGCGAGGTGATGTTGTAGGGGATATTGGCCACCACTTTTGTCGCTCCCAGTGTGCTCCAGTCATATTTCAGGGCATCGGCCTCGATTAAGCGCCAGTTGCTAAACTCCGCCATCACGTCTGCTAGAACAGCAGGCAAGTTGCGATCCAGCTCGATAGAGACTACGGCCCCGGCGTGCTTGGCGAGCTCGCGGGTGAGCACGCCCGCACCGGGGCCAATCTCAAGAACCGTGTCATCGGGGGTGAGCGCGGCGGCAGCGAGAATCTTCTCAAGATGGTTGCGGTCCACCAGAAAGTGCTGACCGAAGCGCCGGGCAAGCTGAAGCCCATGTCTCTCCAGCAGGGCTTTCAGCTCCGAAGGGCGGGTTAACTCCATTCAGCTCCCCCGCCGGGCGGGGGCTAGAGGGTAGGTCATAGCAGCGTGTCTCCGCCCGACTGACGCGGGGCGGGGCGGGCAGGGGGGCGAGCCGCAGCCCGTGGCGGCGGCGGGGGAGCATCTTCATCGGCGAACGGATCGTCGAGATCATCTAGCTCCTCATTGCCGCCTGGGTCGGGCGTGTTGCGCTCCGGCTCACGGACGCGCTGGATCGAGCCACCGGCGGGCGCAGGGCGAGCTTGCTGCATCGGGGCAGGCTCACTGGGGAGAGGCCGTGGTGCAGGGCGAGGCAGCGAGGACGCGGGACGGAGCGGCAGATCTGAGGGGATATCAGCGTGCTGTTGCGAGCGTGCTTGTGGTGCAGGCAGAGGGCGCTGCGGTGCACGCGGCGCTTCGTCTTCGTCGAATGGCGGCGGCATCTCATCACGCAGGACGGGGGCTGCGGGCCGCGGGATCGGCGGTGCGGCTTGCGGCGCAGGAGCAACACGCTGAGGTGGCCCATAGCCACTCGGCCCGGGCGGGGGAGGAGCCATACGAGGCGCCGCGGAAGCCCCTCCACGGCGTGGCCCGTTCTCCTCTAGCTCCGGAGCAAACTGTGCACCGTAGCCACACATTGCCAGTGCACGACCGACAGAGCCTGTTTCCGCCTTCTCAATAAAGTCCCCAAAGCCTTTTACATCTTCTTTCTTGGTGGCTGTGGCGATCAGGCGGCCCTCTTCATTGAAGATACTGGCACGAAAGACTGCGAACTGTTTTTCGTGGTTAATCTCCACGGCTTCAGTGACAATCCCCCAGTCGGGGTGCTCGCTGCGAAACCAGATGAGGCGGGCAGAGACAGGCAGGTACTCACGGTTTCCCTGGACTTTGATGAGATAGCGCTTGGGGTCAAAGGACATGGTTTAGATACTCGATTCTAGGGTTCGACAAAGGGAAGGTAACTTCCTGCCAAACCCCTGTTTTTTAATGGTTTTTATTAGGTCTAAGTTATGAATAACTATTAGATAGTGTGTATATTGTTAACGTGAACTTGACATGACTATCTTCCAGGGTTATACTCTACCGGTTTTAAGAAAAGCGGAAATTTTTTTTGAAACCCAACCATGTCGGCAATCTTGCCGATTGGCGGACCCAAATTGGCGTTCGTCTCTGACTGCGGAGGGTGGCACCATGCCCCCCCACCGAGAAAGAGAGGCATCATGCCCTTCACAAACTATATGCGCTCTAGCATCGCAACTCTGGTCGCTCTGACCAGTCTTGTCGCCTATGCACAGACAAGCGTAACCAAGACGCAGACCGTGATTCTGGTCGTCAAGGGGGAGAGCCACGTGCTCCGAACCACGGCCACAACCGTCGGCGAGCTTCTTGCGCAGCAGCGGGTTGTTCTGACAGAACAGCTCCTGTCTTCTGCTCCACTCACCTCAACGATCACCGAGGGAATGCAGGTCTCGATTGAGCCTAAAGCAACCCCGACAAGCGCCTCCCTAAAAAAGCCAGCGCCCATGAAGGTCGTTGCTCCAAAAACCGAGGCGATACGTGGGACACTTAGCTCCCGTGGGACTCTGGGAAATCTCTCTCGCTACGAGGGAAAACGTGTTCTGACTCTGAGTGCCACAGGCTACGGCCCTGGTGAGAACGGCCGGTGGGGCAACCGCACAGCTCTGGGAACACGCGTTCGCTTCGGGGTAGTTGCGGTGGATCCTCGTGTTATTAAGCTCGGGACCCGGCTCTATGTCGAAGGTTACGGTGAGTGTGTTGCCGAGGACACGGGCGGGGCGATCAAGGGAATGCGCATTGATCTCGCGTTTAACTCGGACCGTGTGGCTAATGCCTACGGGCGTAAGCATGTCCGTGTCGTGATTCTGGACTAGGATCTAAAAAGCAGCCCGCTGGAAATGGACGAATTTGAGGCGATCTATGCGCTGGTTCGAACCATTCCGGCGGGCTGTGTGCTTAGTTACGGGGAAGTGGGGGATCGGGTAGGTGCGCGACCGAGAACTGTAGGACGTGCAATGGCGAACTGTGCCCAAGAGGATCACGTTCCGTGGCATAGGGTTGTTGGAAGCGATGGGACGCTGCGTGTTGCCCGTTACTCGCCCGTGCTCGCTGCCGAACAACGCCGTCGCCTAGAACAAGAGGGAGTGGTTTTTGGCTCCCAAGGGCGGGTGCCGATTGCTTACTTCTGGTAGAAAACCCGCAATTGTGCGGCAATTTCTGTGCCAGAGAAGCATTTCATAAAAAAATGAGTATAATGCCTTCAGGAGGACAGGTGGCAGGCAAGGCAACAATTTTAGTTTCAGAAAAAGACGCTCTCCCACTTCCTGTGGACGAGTGGCGCTGGCTGCATCAAGCGGATGCGCTGGTGGCATCGGGAAGAGTGGAGGAGGCGGTGGTACAGCTACGGACGCTGGTACATGCCCTTCCTGATTCCACACGCGGCTACCTCCGGCTCGCCGACTTGCTCCGCCAGCGACGGCGTGCAGGGGAGGCCCGTGAGATCCTGGAGACCGCTGTCGCCCATGTCCCTGACTGTCCCGTTTCCCGGGAAGCTCTCGCGGATGTCTGTGTCGAGATCGGGCGCTACGATGATGCGATTCCCCACGGTCAAGCACTTCTTGCACTGAAGCCCCGCTCAATCCATGCCCGTGATATTCTCTCGACTGCCTTTCTCCACCGCGGACAGTACGAACGTGCGCTACGCCTCACCGATGAGATGGTGCGCCTAGACCCCTACGACCCAGGTCACCACTTCAAGCGTGGAGTGATCTTACAGCAGGCCGGGCTACTTCCAGCGTCTTGCCGGGCGTTTACCCGGACACTAGAGCTTGCACCCGACGACGAGCTCCAAGAGGCCTGCCAGATGGCTATAGATCTTCTGGAACGCTATCAGATCCGACAGGTACTGTCTCTCGCCTCCGAGGACATTCTCTTCCATCTCCATCTGCTTCGAGATACCCAGGAAAGCGCACGGGCACGTGGCTTCTGTCTCTCCGAAACAGCCGTCGCGGTGCTGGCGGCACAGCTTCCCTATCTTACCCCCGACAGCCAACCCGGCTGGCGGCACTACCGGTATCAGTAGGTAATGGAGAAACTTCTCCCAAATTCGGCGTAGTTGCCGTATAATGCACCTCAAAACACAGATGCTCACTACGGTGGGCCTGTTGCAGTCGTGAGGATTTTTTCGCCATGTCCATGAACGTGAACATAGACGAGACTTGGGTTCCCGAGCCCGATCTCCAGCAGTCCGCACCCCGGCGGATTGTGTCGTTTACTGATTATCCGGATCGTAACCGCCCTAATGTCCCGCTTTTTACAGGGATCGCGGGGGCTTTGCTGGTTATCGGATTTTTTCTCTATCTACGTGCCGTCACGAAGCAAAGCGGTGGCAACATCCCGCTTAGCATTCCTTTGATGCTCGCGGGGTGCGCCGGACTGGTCTACTTCCCCTTCCGGTTGAGGCAGCACCTGATGCGCTCGGAGCATCTCGTCACCAACGGAGCACCCGTAATGGCCCGGCTTCTCTCTGCGGATAATCTCAATGGGGATACCTATGCCCGTAGTGTGAAGTACCAGGTGTCGCTTCCTGGAGGTGAGCTAGGGCACCGTGAGGTCAATGTAGACGATCGGGTACTGCCTAAACGAATCCCATCCAATGTCACTGCCTTGATGGACATGAGCTCCGGCGATGTCGAGCTGTATGTGGCACTGCCGTTTCGTGCGGTTGCGAAGGTAGTCCCGACCACAGTGGCCGCTGCACAACAAGCCGCTGCACAGCAAGCTGTCCCTCAGGAAATGGGGACTATCGCGGTCTCCAATGCTCCTGAGATCAAGCGTGAGAAGCCCAAGGAAGAGACCGAGAAGCCCAAGCGAGAAACTTTCGAGTAGCTCCGAGTCGCGTTTGCAAGTGCGCTTGGTGCGTGCTACACTGACCCCAGACAACTAGTAATTGCCTTGTTGACCGTCCTGTGAGACGGGAGCCGCCCGAGAGACGGACAAGGATGCGCGAGATGATGATTTTGGTTCCAACACCGGTGTTGGAGCGGCTTCTT
>JANNDD010000857.1:0-41276 GCA_031387365.1 Armatimonas sp.
CGGACCCTTCCCTCTCCGAAATAAGGGGAGTACTTGGGGTGAGGCGTGCGGCGATTCCACTAGGAGTGGGAGTGGCGAAGAGGGCGGAGAGGGGGAGGCGTTTGCCAAACTCCGCTTCGATGCGGGCGAAGAGCCGAATCGCCTTGAGGGAGTCGCCGCCCAGCGCGAAGAAGTCATCATCGGGGGCAACACTCTCCAAACCAAGGGCTTCTGCGAAGAGGAACTCCACAGAACCTACCCCGTCTCCAGAACCCACCCCGGCGCCGCTCGTTCCTCGCTTCGCCGACCGTCCCTCTACGAAGGAGGGCTGGGTGGATAGTTTTGTTTTATCTATTTTGCCACTGGCGTTGAGTGGGAGCGCTGCGACAGAGACGATAACCGAGGGGATGAGATAGGGCGGCAGCGAGAGCTGGAGAGCTTGCTTGAGGGCACTTGGTTCTGCTTCGCCCACGACATAGGCCACGAGTGAACGATCTCCGTGCGTGTCTGTGGAGGCAAGCGCGGCGGCGGCGCGGACGCCGGGGAGGCGGCAGAGCGCCGCTTCCAGCTCACCTAGCTCGACACGATTCCCACGTATTTTTACCTGCTGATCGGCACGCCCAAAGAACTCAATCGCTGCGTCGGTGCGCCAGCGGGCAAGATCGCCCGTTCGGTAGAGCCGCTCGCCTTGCACAACGACGAACTTCTCCGATGTGCGCTCCGGATCGTTGTGGTAGCCGAGCGCCAGGCCCTCGCCGCCGGTGTAGAGCTCACCAACAATACCAATTGGGCATAGCTGACGTGCCGCATCCAGAATCTTGACACGGGTGCCCGTGATGGGCTTGCCAATGGGAATGCTCCCGCCCTCGGTATCTGCCTGCGTGATGGGATGGATGCACGTGAATGTCGTGTTCTCCGTCGGGCCGTAGCCGTTGAAGAAGCGTGTTTGGGGAAGCGCCCGCAGTGCTTTTGCGAGCTGCGGTGCGGAGAGCACATCGCCACCTGCCAGAAGCTGCTCAACTCCCGTAAAGTCCGAAAGCCCACTGTCTGCCAGGGCATGAAAGAGCCCCGCCGTCAGCCAGAGCGTCGTCACGTTATTTTCACGGACGCACTGCCCGAGCTCCGCAAGCGTCAGCGGGCCGTCTGGAGCAACCACGAGCTTGCCGCCGTTGAGGAGCGGCCCAAAGATCTCAAGAAGAGTGGCGTCGAAGGCAAAGGCGGAGTGAAGGAGAAATGTCTGGTTGGCAAACGTGAGCCAGTTGACGTCTTTCACCAGACGTGCGATGGCCTTTTGCGCAATCCGCACCCCCTTCGGCTCGCCCGTCGAGCCCGACGTATAGAGTAGCGCTGCCATCTCTCCGGGTTCGCACCGCTCACCCACCTCTCTTCCCCTATTGCTCGCAAGCTCGCGGGAAGAGAGGCTCTCAGTTACCCCTCTTCCCAGCGAAGCGATTAGGGGAAGAGGGGACGGCGAGGAACGAGCCAGGGGAGATGGCCCCGAAGCGGGGGGAGAGGGTGGGAGGCAAATGTTTGCCACCACCCCACTGTCTTTTTGCAGCCACTCACGGCGCTCTTTGGGGTAGGCGGGATCAATGGGGACATAGAACGCCGCGGCGCTAAGAACGCCTAGGACGGCAGTGAGTGTCTCCACGGAGCGCGGAAGCTCGATGGCAACCCCTTGGCCCGCCTCGACACCTGCCGCACGGAGCTGCATGGCGAGGATGTCGGCGCTGGCTTTGAGCTCGGTGTACGTGAGAGATTTACTGCCGTCGGTTACGGCAATCGCATCGGGTGTCTTTGCGGCTTGCGCGGCGAAAAGCTCCGCCAGTGGCGCGAAGCTTCGTTCTATAGTGCCAATAGTGCCGCCATCACCCCATGCTTGCAGTTGTTTTACGTCGCCTTGAACAAGTAAGGGAAGCGTTGCTAGCTCGCTCTCGGGCTGGGCGAGGATGCCTTGGAGCAGTGTCTCAAAGTGTGCCAGCCAGCGCGTGATGGTCGCTTCGGTAAATAAGTCCGAGTTGTAGCTTGCCTCGACTTCGATCGTCTTGCCGTCGTCCACAAGGTTAAAGCCCAGCTCGAACTGATAGGCAACACGCGGCGCCTTGCTCATGTGGCTGGTAAGGCCGACAAAGCCCAGATCGCCGCCGCCCGTGCGCTCCAGATTGAACGTGGTGGAGACGAGCGAGTTACGGCTTGGGTCACGCTGCAAGTTCAGGGCACTGACCAGCGTCCCAAACGTGCAGTCACGGTGGTCGAAGGCGTCGAGAACCTGGCGCTTGCGTTGGGCAAGGAGCTCTGTAAAACTCTTCCCTTCCGGCAGACGAAGGGGCAGAGGCAGTAAGTTGACCGCGTGGCCCATGAGAGGCGCGTCGGTCTCGATAGTGGTCTGGCCCGCCGACGGCACACCGATCACTAGCTCGCTCTGCCCTGTCAAGCGGCGCAGGAGTGTCTCGTAGGCAGTGAAGAGTGTCGCAAAGAGGGTCACGCCTTGTTTGCCGGAGAACTTGCGTAGTGGCCCCACTAGGCTCTCGGGGAGAGTGCGGTGGACGCGATCTCCACGGTAGGTAAAAACGGGGGGGCGTGCCTGATCTGTGGGAAGCGTGAGCGGTGGCACGGCGCTCTCCAGCTGCGCCTTCCACCAGCTTAGATCGTCGTTGTTTGCGGGCTTCTGTACAAACTGGGCAAAGTCGTAGGGCTGCGGAAGTGTTTTTCCCGCCATCCCCTTCGCCAGCTCATCCAGGAGCACTGCCCACGACCAGCCGTCGCAGACAATATGGTGCGCGGTGAGTAAGAAAACATGCCGATCCGAGGCGACGCGCACGAGCCGTGCCCGCAGAAGCGGCCCGTGCGCAAGATCAAAAGGGCGCGATGCCTCTTCCTTCTGGAGTGCGGCCACTCCTGGCTCATCGGTCTCCGTGAGAGGGATATCAAGTGTGAGCGTGGGAGCGATGGTCTGCATGGTGCCGTCTTCGCTAAACGTCGCACGGAGGGCACTGTGGCGCTCGACAATGTTTTGCAGGCTCTGGGCGAGCTGGTTGGTATCGAGCGGGCCATCGAGGTGCACGCCGATGGATTCGTTGTAGGACAGGGAGGCCGTCTCGCTCTCATGGGCAGCCAGCCAGACCTCGCGCTGCTGGGGCGTGGTGGGCAGTGTCACGGGGGCAGGGGGCGTTAAGAATCCCCCCTCAGCCATGGCGGCGCAGGACTGCTCGAAGGCCTCTAGGATAAAGTCAAGGTCAGTATCGGTGTGTTCTGTGGACAGAAACGACGGGCGGTTCTCCCAGATATGCACACTGCGGAGCCGCAGGTGGTAGTGGAGCAAGCCCCCTGTTGTTGCCCCGTGCGTATTGAGGTAGAACATCGAGCGGAAGCGCTCCAGAGGGAAGGGGACTCCCCATTTTTTGAGCACCGCATCGAGGCGTGCCCCGAACTGCTCGCCGCGTGCCGAGATGCGATCCGCGACCGTGGGATCCGCATTCAGGCGATCCAGAACGGCGTTGGCGGCGGCCATAGCGATGGGATTGCGGACGAAAGTCCCGGCAAAGAACGTCATGCCCACCGAGGGGAAGGAGTCGTCGCCGTACTCCCACTGTCCTCCGTCAAACGCATCCAGAAACTTCGCTTTGCCGGTCAGCGCCCCGACGGGAATGCCTGCTCCTAGAATCTTTCCGAAGGTCTGCATGTCCGGCTCGATGTCATAGACCCCCGCCGCGCCACGTCTGCCAAGCCGGAAGCCATTGACAATCTCATCAAAGACAAAGGCGATCTCGTGTTCACTGGCAAGGGCGCGCAGTGTCTTGACAAACTCCATGGGGCGCAGCTCCGGATGGCGGCTCTGGATCGGCTCCACTAAGATCGCGGCAATCTCCCCGGCACGCTGCCGGATTACCTGAAGTGCTTCGTCGCTGCCGTACTCCAGAATGATCGTCTCGCTGACAGCCGAGTTTGGGATGCCCGGCGCAATGGGAAATGACTTGCCACGCCCGTTTCCGCGCA
This sequence comes from Armatimonas sp., assembly GCA_031387365.1. GTDB lineage: Bacteria > Armatimonadota > Armatimonadia > Armatimonadales > Armatimonadaceae > Armatimonas. The sequence goes on from JANNDD010000857.1 coordinate 3,976, forward strand.
CCAGAACTTCGTCATGGACGCCGTGATAAGCCCCAGCGAACATCACGATTTTGTCGCGGCCCGTTACGGTGCGTGCGGCCCGGACAGCAGCCATCACGGCCTCGGAGCCTGTGTTACAAAAAATCGCCCGCTCCGCCCCGACATAGGCGCAGAGCTTTTCCGCAACCGGTCCGGCCAGCGGCGACTGTGGCCCCACTTCGATTCCGATCTCGAGCTGCTTTTTGACGGCCTCAATCAAAAAATCGGGCCCGTGTCCAAAGAAGTTCAGCCCAAATCCCATTGTCATATCAACGTATTTATTACCGTCAATGTCAATGATCTGGCTGCCCTTAGAACTCTCGGCGACGATTGGGTAGACGAGATCTTTCCAGAAGGGCTTAAACCCAGCCACGGCACGCGGATCGGAGAGCTTCGCGCGGTGCTGGATGGTGTACTCACGGGACTTACTTGTCTTGGCGAGATATTTTTCCGTCAGCTCTGCTAGATGTGCTCTCTGCTGTGGTGTGAACTCATCTGAGGCCGTCTTCTGAATCGGGCGAAACGGGCCATGATTACCCGTGGGCTCGCCCCCCCCGACCCCGATAGCAGGGGAACCTGCACCGGGTACATTGGGCGCGGAGGCGATGTTCAGTGTGGGCTTAGAAGGCTCAGGTGGGGCAACGGGTATCTTTGGTACAGTAACACTACCCCCCGAGAGCAGTGCGAGCTGCTGCTGCATGATCGCGAGCTGCTGGGCGACAAGAGTCTCGAACCCACCCGGCTGCGCTCGTCCCTCGCTCCGCCACCCTCCCTCTACGAAGGCGGGTAGGGTGGATGCGGGAAGGGGCTGGGGGATGGGTTCGGGAGCCAGCAAGCCATCCACATAGCCTGTCAGAGCGGCAGGCGTTGAGAGATCCTCCATGAGCTGACGGAACGCGATGCTCACGCCGAACTGCTTGGCGAGCGCCTGCGCGGCTTGCGTCAGAAAGAGCGAGTCGAAGCCCAGCTCCGAGAAGCTGGCATCGGCGGCGATATCGGCTGTCGCCATGCCGGAGAGATCGGAGAGGGTCTCCTGAATCTCCGCGAGCAGGCGGGGCTTACGATCAAGAGTGAGTAAAGGGCTAGATGCAGACATAGGCGTGGTTACAGTTTCGTTGATTTTTGGTTGCGCAAAGTAGCGCTGGCGCTCAAAGGGATAGGTCGGCAAAGAGACACGACGGGCCGTGGCGGGCTCAGGCAAGGAAACTCCGGCGACCCAGAGCGGGGCTAATGGGTCCTCGTTGTTGTTACTGTCTGTAGTGAGTGTGGTTGGCTTTTCCGGGCGCTGCCTTGCAAGCGTGGTGAGGATTCGTCCTGGGCCGCACTCAATAAAGACCGTGTTTGGGTTGTCGAGCAACACCGAGAGCGCCGCATCGAAGCGAACCGTACTGCGAAGTTGCTCGGCCCAGTAACGTGGCGATATTGCTTCGGCTTCGGTGAGCCAGGTGCCGGTGCGCGTCGAGACAATCGGGCGCGTTGGGGCGTTTCGTGGCAGTGCGGCAACAAAGCGCTCGAACGCCTCTAAGATCGGCTCGGTCATGGCGGAGTGAAAGGCATGCGAGGTTTTCAGGCGCTTGCAGGCAATTCCCGTAGCTTCGAGCGCAGCGATCTGCTCAAATGTCCCTGAGCCGACACAGAGATTCGGGCCATTGACAGCGGCTAGTGACAGCTCAAATTTCGCAAAGAGCGGCGCCGCCTCAGCTTCGGGCAGGCGCACGGCGAGCATCGCGCCCCCAGGCAGGCTCTGCATGAGTCGTGCTCGCTCCGCGAGAATGATGAGGGCATCACGGAGCGAGAAAACCCCGGCAAGGTGCGCCGCGACATACTCTCCGAGGCTGTGCCCGAGCAGGGCGCTTGGCAGGATGCCCTGCGACTCATAGAACTTCGCGCTGGCATAGCTAATCACAAAGAGCGCGGGCTGCGTGATCGCAGTCTGGCTAAGCGCTGTCTCATCGTCGCCAAAGATTACGTCGCGAATATCGAGACCAAGGGGTGTACGCAGAATCTCCGCGCACTCGTCCACGGCAGCGCGGAACACGGAGCTGCTCTCGTAGAGAATCTTGCCCATGCCGCAGCTCTGAGAGCCCTGGCCGGGAAAGAGAAAGACCAGCGAGGGATTTTCTAGCGCTTTCCCCCAGGCCCCACGTTTCTTATCGGTCAGCGCCGCTATTGCATCACTGTGACCGACACTGCCTTCGACACGCACGGCGCGTCGGTGCGCAAAATCCCGTCGCCCGACGCGTAGGGTGTAGGCTACATCGGCCAGTGGCAGCTCCGGGTGCTTAGCAAGATACTGCGCGAGATTCGCTGCCGCACTCTCCAGCGCCGTTTCAGAGCGCGCAGAGAGAGTGAGAAAGAAAGGCCATCTCTCCGACTCGCTAGGGGAGATGGCTGTGGGAGAGTTGATAAATTCTTCCACCACCACATGCGCATTGGTGCCGCCAAAGCCAAACGAGCTGACACCCGCGATGCGTGTTTTGGCATTTTTTATGCGCCAGGGCTGAAGTTCTGTATTGACGAAGAATGGGCTGGTGGCCCACTCGATCTTGGGGTTGGGTTTATTGAAGTGAATCGCCGGAGGAAGCTGCTGGTGCTTGAGCGCCAGAATGGTTTTAATGAGCCCCGTGACTCCTGAGGCGACATCGAGATGCCCGATATTGGGCTTGAGCGTGCCCAGTGCGCAGAACTGCGTGGCGTCTGTGGTCTCTCGAAACGCACGGGTCAGGCCCGCAATCTCAATAGGATCGCCGAGCTGCGTTCCCGTGCCATGCGTCTCGACATAGCTAATCTCATCGGCACTGACTCCCGCGAGTGCCTGTGCGAGTGCAATCACATCGGCCTGTCCGGAGATACTCGGTGCGGTGAAGCCCGCTTTATCGGCCCCATCGTTATTGATCGCTGCGCCACGGATCACGGCATGAATCGTGTCGTTATCTTTGAGAGCATCTTCGAGCCGCTTGAGCACTACTACCCCAACACCGGAGCCAAAGACCGTGCCGTTAGCCTGCTCATCAAAGGCGTGAACCGTGCCATCAGGCGAGAGAATGCTACCAGGGACGACAGTATAGCCGTGCTCTTGGGGGAAATAAATCGCGACACCACCCGCGAGCGCCATATCGCACTGGTAGGACTGAAGGGCATTCACCGCGTTCACGACCGCCACTAGTGATGTCGAACAGGCGGTGTTCTGCGCCATTGCGGGGCCACGCAGCCCGAGCTTGTAGGCCACACGCAGGGCGACATAGTCTTTCTCATTGCCCAGCATCACCGTCATGGCACCGGCAGTGCGCTCTAGCTCCGGGTTCTGGCGTACGAGGTGCAGGTAAGTATTGTTGCTCATACCCGCCCACAGCCCAATGCTACCAGGGAAGTTTTCAGGGACATAGCCTGCATCTTCGAGGGCGGCCCAGCAGGACTCTAGAAAGACCCGCTGCTGAGGATCGGTGGCCTCAGCCTCGCGGGGCTGGTAGCCAAAGAAGCCCGCGTCGAACTCCTCAGCACCTGAGAGCGTCCCACGTACGGGCACGTAGTTATCACTGGCTCCCCCCGGGTACCCTCTGGGTGCGGGGGCGGGGGGGGAGCCAAAAGTCGAGAGTGAGCAAACTCCCGTACTTACGTTGTGCCAGAAGGTCTCCAGGTCGGGTGCGCCCGGAAAGCGTCCGACCATGCCAACCACAGCGATACCTTGTGTCTCGTCCATATGTCTTCTCGATTAATATCGGTATTAATGTCGGCGAAGACGAGCGATTGCTTCACGTTGTCGCGCCGCTCGGTCGCGAATCCCGTTGTTTTGCGAGGTCTGTGTCGGCTGTGTCACTCTCTGCGCGAGTGCTTTGGCGCTGGGGTACTCAAATAACTCAACCAAGCTCAGCTCGACATTGAAAAGCTTCTTAAGGCCGTCGCGGACGATGGGCAAGAGAAGAGAGTGCCCGCCAATATCGAAGAAGACATCGTCCCCTGTTAGTGCCTCACTTGTACCAATCACTTGTCGCCACAGCGCTAGGACTTGCTCTAGCGGTGTCTCCCCCATCGGGCTGGAGCTAGAGGAGGGAGGAGAGGGCGGCACGGGCAAGGCACGGCGATCCAGCTTCCCATTGACTGTCATGGGGAAACTCTCCAGATGGACGAACGCGGTGGGAACCATGTAGACCGGCAGGTGAGTGCGCAGGTAGGCTCCAAGCGTACTTGGATCGGGTTTTTGACCGATGGTATAGCCCACCAGCTTCTCGCTGTGCAAGGCGACGGCACTACCACGGACTCCAGGAAACTGCACCAGTGCGGCTTCAATTTCTCCGAGCTCAATCCGGTGACCGCGTAGCTTGACTTGTAGATCCGCACGCCCAATGTAGTCGAGCTCGCTATTGGGAAGCACAGAGACCAGATCGCCCGATCTATAGACCCGCTGTTCTTGGTAGCACACGAAGCGCTCAGCGGTGAGCTCGGGACGCTTCAGATAGCCGCGCGTCACGCCCGCGCCACCCACCCAGAGCTCGCCATTGACCACATGCATTGTCCAGCCCGGAAACGCAGCACCGATGGGGCTGGCGGTCGAGTCCGTGTCCGCAGCAAGAATACGCCGGTAGCTTACAAATACCGTGGTTTCCGTGATGCCATAGAGGTTCCAGAGAGCGGGCTGCGCATCGCCATAACGCGCAAACCAAGGCTTCAGGCTAGCGACTTCGAGCTTCTCCGCTGCCAGGATGATCGTCCGGAGCGACTCCAGCTTGGGGGCATTTTCATCCGCGGCCATCAGCTGGGAAAAGGCTGTCGGGGACTGGTTGAGTACTGTCACACCCTCGCGGCGCAGCAGGGCATGAAATGAATCCGCGGCGCGGCGCTCGGCATCAGTGGGAATCACTAATCGTCCGCCATGCAGCAGTGCCCCCCAGATCTCCCAGACCGAAAAATCAAATGCATAAGAGTGGAATAAAGTCCAGACATCGTTGCTCGTTGCCGTAAAGGCAGGATTGTCGAAGAGAGGCAAGACATTGCGATGCTCAACCAGGCAGCCCTTTGGTTGGCCCGTGGAACCTGATGTGTAGATCACATAGGCCAGATTTTTCTCGCTGACCGAGGTGAGAGGGTTTTTCGTGCATGCTCCGTCGTTTTCAGTGTCATCAGCGGTGATGGTAAGAATCTTGGCTGTTGTTTCGGGCAGAGAAACGCCCCGCTGCGTCACCAACACCGGCGCTTCACAGTCCGCAAGCTGGAAAACGAGGCGCTCTGCGGGGTAGGCAGGATCGAGCGGGACATAGGCTCCACCCGCCTTGAGAATACCCAGTATCCCGATAACCATGTCAAAACCACGCTCCACAAGCAATGCCACCAAGGTCTCTGGGCCAACTCCCTCCTCAATGAGGCGCTGTGCCAGGACATTGGCACGGGCATTGAGGGCTTTATAGGAGAGGGATCTCCCCTCAAAAGTAAGGGCAAGCGCGTCGGGAGTTTGCGCCGCTTGTGCGGCAAAGCGTTCATGGAGCGTCTTCATTGTTATTTCACCAGTGCAGATCTCAGTTTATTGATCACGCGACGTGGTAGCTGCTGGGCTTGATAGAGTACTGGGTTTCGAAACGGCAGGAGCGCTGCGTCGAGAGCTTTTGTCAATGCGTGATCGTTGATTGAATTATCGTGTAAGTAGCGCTCAATCCATAGGAGAATTCGCTCTTTTGCGGGATTAGGTCTCCCCAAAACCCACTCACCCCGTGCCATCGCCTGGTGGCAGCAGTTATCGGGGTGCTGGCGGTAGAGACTCCAGGTGTTGCTGGCGGCATAAACAGGATAGTGTGTAAAGAGGCGTGTGTAGAGGACATTGTCTTCATAGAGTCCCTTAAAACTCTCATCCCATCCGCCGAGTTTGCGGAGAATATCCGTATGGGCAATAAACTCGGAGGTGCAGGGTTGAAAGCTCTCATCACCGAGCCAGTGCTGCAGCATCTCAAGCGGGGCAATCAGTCGGTCTGCCGTAAGACCCCCCAGATTTAACCAGTCAGCCTGTGTGGCCGTTTCCGCCCAGGAATGCCAGATCTTGCTTCGGCCAAAGAGTGCCGCTGCTGTGGGCTGCGCCTCCAGAATCCTCACTTGCTCCGCTAGCTTGTTGGGCAACCAGAGGTCATCGGCATCCAGGAGCGCAATATACTGACCTTGTGCCTGTGCGAGGCCCAAGTTACGTGTGGCGCTCATCCCCCGGTTCAGCCCGCCTGGGTGCTGGAGAGAGAGCACTTTCCCTGCGTGCTCAGCGGCATAGGCTTGGGCTAGCTCTTGTGAGCCATCTGTCGAACCGTCATCTACGAGAAGAAGCTCCCAGTCGGTAAAAGTCTGGGCCAGCACGGAATCAATTGCTTCGGCGAAGAAGCGGCCCGGGTTATAGAAGATAACAACGACAGAGACAAGTGGCGCGGAATCCATGTATTCGGCATTGCGCAAGAATCATGCCGAAAGGGCTAAATCTTATACTTCAGGAGCTCTTTGGTAAAAACACGCTCGGCTTGTCCTGGTGACTTGACGATATAGCGCGTCCGTACCACGCCAATCCCGGGCGCCAACCAGCGTGTGACCCAGAAACGGGCTAGTCCTTCGGCTAATCTTGTCTCTAAGATGGTGTCAACCCGATAGGAGGTGAATGTTCCTAAAGGAACCTTGATCTTTTCGATACAGCGCAAGCGTGATTTCGACTGACTGGGAACTAAAGCTCCCCTCAAGGAAACCCCTCCCTGCCAGCTGACTGTCTCATCGAACTTGAGCGGAAAGCGCAGAATGGGCATGGGAGGCTTCAGGATTACTTTCTCCCCAGCCCCTGCTGAGAACTGTGCAATTTCCTTGTCTGTGATATAGAAAAGCTCCTCCCTATCTAGGGTTCCTTTGCGCTTGCAGCCGAGCACAAGGGCGGTCTGACCCTCTATCTGACGGGAAGGGAGGACGGTTACCTCCTCGATACCATTTTCATCATTCGTCAACCGATAGGTCCAGCGACTGCCAGGCGATGTGGGAAGAAGCGGCTGGGCGGGGGGGATAGGGGTGGCAGTCAGCTCCTGAGGAAGGTGGATAAATTTGTCATCTGAACCCGTTGCTATTCGCACATTTTTACAGCCTGAAACAACTGTAAAAGCGACCACGCAAAGAGTAAAAGCGATTCTGCTCATCCGTCTTTTCCTTCCTTAAGCAGTGCTCTGTAGTAGGCTCGCGAGATCTCATGAACCCCACGTTGCGCGCTCAAACCAACTGCATCATCAGTTTCACTGTAGGCGGTATAGATGCGCAATAAGACAGACTGTCGGCCCAAAATAACGGCACCATATCCCGTTCGTAGTCGTGCGGGGAGGTCGCGGAAGTTACCCATCATCGGTTCGCACGTAGTCGCACCATCGCGCGATTGCTGCCAATAGTACATAATAATTCGCATCTTGGGATTGGTGCGCTGGCGGAAGATCATCGCACGAACCGGAGCACTCCCGGGGCCGTCCAGAGTAAACTCTTTTCGACTCGTGAACTCCCAGGCACCATTTCCTCCGACACAAACAGTGGGGTCGTGGAAGTTCTCAAAGGGCCCCGCCGTCACTAAGGTCGCCAGAATTGTTTCCCCTGTGCCATTGGTGTATTCTCTGCCAGCCGCACGAGGATTTCCCAGAATTGTCAGAGTGCTTTGTGAGACCGGTTGATTCATTCCCTCCCAGTCCGCGATGGCATCGGGAACGCTGGGAAACCAGCCGCCAGCCGATTCCAGGCGTTTTTGTGAAAAAATACTGAGTGCTGCGGTTATACCAATGATGGTGCTTAGCTGTTTAAATACTTTAGGAGTCATGGGAAGTCCTACCGCTTCCGGCGGTTCTGAAGTTTTCGCTCGCCGCGACGAATGAGGGTTTCGAGATTTTTATTGGATGCGCCTACCAGCTTTCCTAGCTTATTCAGACCAAGCAGAAAAAAATTGACAGAGAGTGTTAACGGAGTAAAGAGAAAGAGTATAGCTTTACCCACACTCATTCCTGCGCGAGCGGAGCCTGAAAAGAGTCTGTCAACCGGACGTTGGATTGCACTGCTGAGCTTTTTTAGAGCCCTGACGGAACTCACTAACCACTCAGGTCGTCGTAGCTTTGCTGTAACCCGAGTCGTAAGTAGAGTGAGCGCAAGGCTTGGAATCGTAAAGAACCAACAATTTGCGTAGATAAAGTGACTCGTAATGGTTGAGTTAGAGGCAATCAGCCAGCAAGCTATCGCTAACTTGAGCTGGTTTACGACAAATGTTACGGTCAGTCCTAGGAAAATTTGCCCGATAGTGCGCTGTGCTGAGTAGCGACGGTAGAGCCCATATCCCCAAAAGAATACGATCGTTGCAAAATATCCCTGCATCCCAGAAAGAGTGATTGGAGTGGGAATACTTGCGCCATCAACAGTAAGATGCTCTGGGCTAATCCCCATCTGATGCCCAAGGCGAAGCAGTATCCCTCGGATGATCGTGCCGTGCAAGGTAAGCCCTAGTAGATCGACACGGCTGATAGCACTCTCAGGAAGCCAGGGGACAATTAAAAGTAAATACAGGATGGGGGCTCGTAGTATTTTAAGAATACTCTTGCCGTAGACACAGACGATAACCCCAACTAGTATCAGAACCAACCCGAGCACTGCGGCGACGCTTAATCGTGAAAAATGGGCGAAAAAATAGAGAATACTGCCACACACTAGTAAAGTTAATGAGCCCTTTTTCTGGGGTTTCCCAACATGACGCTCCCAGTGTGTTTGCGCTACCTGGTGTGTTTTAAAAGTCGCACGACGTCCCCAGAGAATAACTAAAAAGAGAGGGAGCACAAACGGCTGTGCAGCGAGAACCGAATAGTGCTTAGTCCACCAATCGGTCATCCATTCAAAGGGGATAATCCAGGTCAGCAGGTAGATCAGTCCTAGGATAAACCATTTGTGCTCTTGAACAATATAGGCCTTTAGTGCTTGGAGATGTGCCATCTACTTACCCTTGACCTGATAGCGTTCTAGGTCTTGAAGGGCGGGTTTACCCCCATCTGCAAAACTTCTGCGCACAAAACCAATTTCCTCAGAGAGCCACCGGATCGACGGAAAGTGAAGGGGTTGCTCCTTTGGACGGCTCATCGTGAGTACACTATCAACTCTGAAACACTGAAAACGTCCTCTTCGTGTCTGCAGATTTTCTTGCGCTGTTACTCTGGTATACGCAGTGGAGAGGTAGTCTTTTCCTTTGAAGCGTACAGAGCCTTTCCAGGTAATTTCGTCCCCTTCCTGGAGTGTTGCTTTTAGGAGAGGGAGGGGAGGAGAGAGTACTAATAACTCTTGCTGTTTTTCCCCAAAAGCTAGTAGGGACAAGCCACTATTATCGTTTTTATAGACCTCTTGCCGCCAGAGTGCTCCCTCGCGGAAGAGTTGAAGGTGTATGCCAGTGGAGGTTCCTACTTGCTTTGGGCCGACTGCTACAATCTTGTCACGCGTGGTGCGTTTTTCACTGATGCCATTCATCTCCCAGAAAGTACCAGGTGTCAGTGGCAGGAGCTTTTGGCTCGTCGTCTGTGCAGGAGCAGCGATCTCTTTAAGATAGGCACTATCTTCCCCCCCTGAGACCAATTGGGGGGCACATCCCATAAGTAGGGCAAGCAGGCTTGGGGCGAATCTTACTATCGGTTTCATTTTCTATTTCCCAAGTTCTGTTTGTAAAGACTTAAAGCAACCGTATCTAGGCTCCGACGGGCCTGAGCACCATTCTTGTCCGCTGGGGAGATGAGCATGTAGAGACGTACCAGGCACAAGGGCTCCTTGTTCCAAATCGTGGCCCATCCCAGCCGAAGCCGATCGGGGAAACCCTGTTGTATACCCTGTTCGCCATAGAGGGAAGTCTTACCTGAGGGGCTCTGGAGCCAGGAATAGACAAGTAATCGGCCATTTCCCCGTGGTGCCTTGAGTACCCAGGCCCGTAAGGGGCTATCTGCGCCAAAGAGAGTCAGCTTTCGTTGGGCGGAGAGTGACAATGGGAAAAAAATGTCTGGTTCCCTGTAGGACTCGAAAGATCGCACTGCGATTAACTGACAGGTAATTTCCTCATCCAGTGGATTCTTAAATGTGACGCCGCGTACCTTAGGCTGAGAAAGGCGGGCTAAAAAGTCCTGCGCGAGTGAGGTGTCAATTGCTTCCCAGTTACCTGCACTCACGGGGACATCGAGAAGCCAGTCGTTGGTACGTCCTAGCCGATACGAGAGAAACATATTCAGCAGAGTGATACTTGCCAAAAAAGCTACCAATCGCTTGATCCGCTCTGACAGTAAACTTTGTGAGGTCATTTTTCCTCCAGCGTTGTTGAATTACTGAGGAGTTTTCTCGTGGCGAGGAAGATGGCCGCTAGTGCACACAAGATTGCTGGTAGGGCGGGAATGCTTGCCAGAGTATTTGCTACGGTAGGGTATTGACGCGCCACAAGTCCAATTAAAAGGAGCCGGAATACGTTGATTATCACTGTCAAGAATGCCGCTATTAGTAGAGTTAAGAGACTTTTTAGCAGAGAGATGCGTTTCCAGATTAAGTAGCTGACAGTTCCGAAAATTACAAAAAGAAAGACATCTATACCACTTAGCGAAGGGATAATCTGAAGTTGCCACCCTGATTGTTTAATGGTGACTTGAGCTCCCATGATACGTGTCTGAACTCCCATCAGATCTAGGCCACCCCCTAACATGGTTGCACCTGCTAACTGGAAACGAGCAAGTAAGGCAAGAAAGAGGGTCTGGGGAGGAGGGATCATTAGTAAGAGGAGCAATAACGGACTAATGACGCTACGGAGCAGAAAAGGGCCAAAAAGATAGAACACCGTTCCTATAATAACCAAGCAAAAACCAAGAATGCTAACGAGAGGCAATAAGGCGATTTGGGATAGAATAAGTCCCAAACATCCTAGGACGATCAGTATCATGTTGCCAGAACGCCGTGGATCACGTGGGTCGGGGAATAGTTCCTCTAGCTCCTTGGCCGTCCGCTGCCAGTCAGGCTTGCGTGTCCAGGCAAGCAAGGCTACAACAGGAAGAACCCAGGCTTGCACAAATAGCTGTGAACCCGTTTCGAACCATAAGGGAGAGCATATACGAAACGGAATCCATGCAAGGGCAACCCCCGGAGGGATGAGCCACCAGAGTGCGGAGGACTGTTTCCGCGACTGGTTGTCTGAATTCTTAACACCGTTTGTCACAATATCAATCATATTACCATAATCCACTTCCTACAACGGGAAGCATTAGTGTTTGCGAGCCATGCGTGCGGCTAGAGCAAAAAGTCCTATCAGGCCCGTTAGGCAGAATGCAATAATTCCCCCAAAATAGCTGGGTACTCCTAGATACTGAGAGATCAATACTCCCAGAAAACCCATGACAAATGTTGCCAGGAACCAGCTAACAAAGGTCCACCACCAGTACGGCCTCTGATGTTTCATAAAATTACCTCAGAGGAACCCCCGGGTGCCCTCTGGGCGTTTAGCCGTGGGAGGAATTGGGAACCGCATGGAAGTACCCGCGATTGAGTTTTCAAATTATTTTTGCCTAACCTTTCCGCTTTTTAGAAACATTGCTGAGTACCGTAGTGGCTGCTGCGAAGCTACCCGGAGGTTCGAACCTCCGTCCAAGCTCCGCGATGCCAGGTATGAAGGCACGAAACCTCATCAGGATTTCCTTTTTGGTGTGGTCGGACTCAGGATGCCTGCTTGCAGGATATGCACTGAGTGACGACACGGGGCAATGTAACTTGCCCTATAGACGGGGAGACGGGTTCGCCTCTCTCCACTGTCAAAGCTCCCCGGGTACCCTTTGGGTGCTTAGGCGGGAGATAAGTTACTGTTCCCAGACCTCTTTCTTTTTTTGACGAATTGTCTCAAGTGCCTGTAGCCCCCCGCCCCCAGGATCGAAGAGCTGTCCTTGAATACCATCCAGCGGCTTCAGGGTGACCTCAGCATCCTCATAGTGGCCTGCTGCCAGATAGGCTTGCCCGAGAGCGATTCGCCAGCGCCAGTTTCGTCCGACATCACGCAGGAGTGGAATACCGCACAGAAGCCCTCCGAGACCAAAGAGCAGATTGCTGAGCCAGGGACGCGCTCCCCAGAGAGGCTTGAGGAGGGTAAGAAGGAGAGCACAGGCAGCAATCCGTACGACCAGCAGTACCACGGCACGTACCTGACGACGTAAAAGCTCCCGAAGAGCAGCACCGCGCTCGGGGAGAATCGCTTGTTTAGTCATTCTGCCCCAGACTAGGGTGGACAGATATCTTAAAATAGTGGAGTTGGGCAAGCGGCACAGCGTATTAGACCACTTGTCAAACGCAGAGGCAAGGTCGAAACGCCGAGTACTTTCAGGCAGCACGCCCACCGGGCACCAGTGTGAGGTGTCCGTGGGTTCGGATACTCTGACAGGGCGGGGGAGGCTCTGACAGATTGCTGTGCTCGATCACAGTCCACTCCGCGACAATCGTATTGTCTCGTACGAGAGCGAGCAGGCGTGGGCGGCGCGGCAGAGCAAGGTCACGCTCCGCAGCCCACTGGGCAATCTCGCGGCGCGCCTCGGTGCGATCTTGCCGATCGCTGGAAACTAGCAGGCAGTTTCGATTGGAGCGAGTAGGAAAGATATTTACCATGATATTTAAGTATCGGTTGGCGTGGCCTATTCATTCAGTCGGGCGAGAAAACCTGTCAATTCTGATAGCATTGTAACGAAACAGGGAGGCAGGGCGTATAATAAAACCATGTCTACCGCGCCCACTCTCGCGTCGAAGTATCAGAAACCCGCGTTTCCTTACCTGGCACCCCTCGTCCTGGGGATTTTGTTTCTTTGCCTCTATGGTGTGGGGAACTGGCCGGGGATGCCGGGGTTTTCCGAGGGCAATCAAGCGACACTGGGGTTCCTGGTGTTTCGCTGGGCAACGGACCCGAGTGCGACTCATGGCTGGCTGATTATTCCTATCGCCACTGCTGTGGTCTGGCACAAGCGTGAGAAGCTGCGACGGATTGCGCTGTGTTCTGACAAACGCGGCATTGGGGTGGTGGGTGTGGCGCTTGCGATGCATCTTGTGGAGAAAACCCTCGATATCAATGGCCCCTCGCCGCTCTCCATCCCTATTTTTCTTGCGGGTGCTGTCTGGTATCTTTGTGGGACTGCGTGGCTGCGCGAGCTTGCGTTTCCCCTTGCGTATTTAACGTTTTTTCTGCCCATTCCCGGTGGCCTCACCCAGCCGATCTCGTTTCCTCTGCGGATGATCGCAACGGGGGGGAGCAAGTGGATTGTCGAGCATCTCTTTAATATCCAGGTGCTGGGCTCAGGGATGGACATGGAGTTTGCCTTTAAGAAAACGGGCGAGATGGTGCGTGTCAAGATTGCGGATCCGTGCTCGGGGATTCACTCGCTCATGGCCATTAAAGCACTTCACGCTATCACGGCGTATATCTCACGCCTGAAGCTCCCGTGGAAGTGGGCTTTGTTCTGGCTGGCCTTGCCGATTACACTGGCCGCCAATGTGATTCGGATCACGTTGTTGATTCTGGTGTGCTCGCTCTACGATCCCAAGTTTGGTTTGGGGGCTTTTCATGATGCCTCTCCTTACCCCCTGTTTATTATTGTCTTGCTTTTGCTCGTCTCTATTGGCCGCACGATGGAGCGTGTCACAGGGGGAGAGAAGTGGTGGAAGGCCCGCCAGGAAAAAGAAAAGTCAGAGTGGGCGCAGGTTCCTGCTCCGACGAGCTTCACACGCACGGGCACCCCGCCCAAGCTGGCGATTCTCGGTGGGATGATGGCAGCCGCACTGGCGATCTCGCTCGTGGCTTCGGCACCTCCTGAGAAATCGCCCGCTGCCGATGTTCGTTCGATCTCCGCCGAGCTAGGACGCTGGAAGTGCCCTGAGGGAGATTTTTCTGACCCCGCACTCGCCGATGCTGACTCCTATTTGATTCGTGACTATGTTCGCGATGATGGCCAGCAGGTACAGCTTCTGGTTGTCTACCGGCGCTACGGACGGCGTGAGTTCGCACACCGCCCCGACCAGTGTTTCCCTGCAGGTGGCTACATTCAGCTCAAGAAGGATGAGGCGACACTGCCGTGGGCAGGGCGCGAGGATAAGGCCGTCCACATGCTCTTTGATGGGAGCGAAGTGCAGCTCAGGAATGGGCAGAAAGGCTTACCCATCACGACCGTTTCCTACTTCTTTGTCTCTGGAAACCGGAGCGAGTCGGACTTTATGCGCCAGCAGATGATCATGGCGACGGAGCGACTGATTCGGAATAAGAATGGCTGGACCTTCGTGCGCTTGGTATCGCCTCGTGTCACCACGGACGACGACGCACTTGCGGCGCAGAAAGAGTTTATGAAGACCTTTGAAGGTGAGATCCGCAAAGTCATCACCACCGATCCTGAGACTGCGGGGAAAGAGGGCGCGTGAGCGAGAACAAACCCTTGCGGATCGCTGTCTTTGTGGGGACGAAGGGGCGTGGCTCCAATCTGATGGCTATATATGCCGCCACTCAAGACGGTCGCCTGAGCGGCGAGGTGTGTCTGGTGGTGGGAACCAAGCCTGATGCGCCCGCACTGTTGTGTGCTCAAGAGGCAGGAATCCCCGTGGCTGTGATCGCTCTCGGGGAGGGCTACGATGTGCGCCTCCTCGCCGCTCTGGACGCTGCCAAGGCCGATACGATTGCACTGGCGGGCTATCTACGTAAGCTTCCTGAGTCTGTTGTGGAACGCTTTCGCTGGCGGATTGTCAATGTCCATCCCGCGCTGCTGCCGTCGTTTGGCGGCAAGGGAATGTACGGTCACCATGTTCATGAAGTGGTGCTCGCCTACGGCTGCAAAGTGAGTGGCTGTACGGTGCACTTCGTGGACATTGAGTACGACACGGGCCCGATCTTGCTCCAGCGCACGGTTCCCGTTCTTGATGACGATACGCCAGCGACACTGGCGGCCCGGATTCTTCCCGAGGAGCACGCTGCCTACATTGAGGCCCTCCGCTACCTCGCGGAGGGGCGCGTCTCTGTAAAGGGCCGCCGAGTGCGTGTTGCCAAGCGCGACTAAGGAATAAATCCACGCTGCTTGAACCACTGGGCGCATTGTTCGGGCCAGGCCAAGGTCTCTGGGAACTTCGGGCTGCCCAGACCGACTCCGTGGGGCGCGTGTTCGTAGACTTGAAGGGCGAAGGGGACTCCACTCGCCGCAAGCGCCGTCGCGAAGAGGAGCGCGTTCTCGACAGGAACCACTGCATCGTCGGCGGTGTGCATGATAAAGCACGGCGGCGTGGTCTTCGTCACTTTCAGGTGGTTTGAGAGATCGCGCACCAGCTCGGCGGGAGGACTGTCGCCTAGTAAGTTGCGGCGCGAGCCCGCGTGCGCGGCCTTGCCCTCCAGCGTGATCACCGGGTAGAGGAGTACCGCCAGATCGGGGCGGTCGTCGGGGCCGGTGAAGTGGGTGGCGGCGGTGCTGGTGAGGTGCCCGCCTGCCGAGAAGCCGAGAATCCCGACGCGTTTGGTATCCACATTCCACTCCCGTGCTTTTGCTCGGACGGCCTTAATCGCACTGAGCGCGTCGGTCATCTCTGCCGGGTGGTGGTACTTGGGGCCGAGGCGGTACTTCAAGACGGCGGCAAAAATGCCCAGCGTATTGAGCCACTTTGCGATAGGCTCCCCTTCGTGCGCCGCCAGCCCGCCGTAGCCGCCACCAGGGCAGACAATCACTGCCGCCCCATTGGGCTTCTCAGGTGGGTAGAGCATCAGGCTGGGAATGTCCTCGGGCGCACTGCCTAAAGAAAACGGAACTTGACCGTCAGGGTAGAGGGGGATAATCGTATTCATGTCCTATTTTACCAAGTTTTGTGGTTTTGTGAAATCGTGCTATAGTATTTGTGCAAGCTAGGAATTCGAGATTCGTGTCCTCGTGATCTCAAAGAATGAACTTATGAACAAAATTGCTTCTCTCAGAGTACCTGCTCTTACCGGTCTTGCGGCTCTCTGTCTTGTGGTGCCCGCTTGGGCGCAGCCCCAGAAGCCCAATATTGTGGTGATCTTTACGGATGACCATGGTTTTGCGGACATGGGAGTTCAGGGCAGTGTTAAAGATATTCAGACGCCCAACATAGATGCACTGGCTCGCGATGGGGTGCGCTTTACCCGTGGCTACACAACCGCGCCGCAGTGCGTCCCAAGCCGTGCGGGGCTTCTCACAGGGCGCTACCAGCAGCGCTTCGGCGTGGACGATAACCTCAAAGGCCCGCTGCCGCTCTCAGAAGTGACACTTGCAGAGCGTCTTAAAGAGGCGGGCTACACCACGGGAATGTCCGGTAAGTGGCACTTGGACTTGACCCCCGCACCAGGCGGCGGCCAGCGCTCGTCGGGGCAGTTCATGCCCCATGCCCAGGGCTTTATGGAGTACTGGCGGGGCGAGATCACCAACTATGTCGCCTCACACACGCTAGACAGCACGCCGTTTCCCGATGCCCCGAAGACCGTTAATGACAAGCGCTTCCGCATCACGGTGCAGACCGAAGCCGCGCTGGGTTTTCTGGATCGCCGAGGAAAAGAGCAGACAAAAAAGCCCTTCTTTCTCTACCTTGCCTACTACGGCCCACATGTCCCACTGGAGTCGCCCGAGCCCTGGTTCAGTAAGACTCCCGTCGATGCGCCACTGGAGCGGCGGCAAGCACTGGCTACCCTGGCGGCGATTGATGAGGGGGTCGGGAAGCTCAGAGAAAAACTCAAGGCGCTCGGCCAAGAAAAGAACACCCTGATCTTCTTTATCTCCGATAATGGCGCACCGCTGAAGAAGGGCGCGTGGGACGGCTCGCTCAACACGCCACTGGTGGGCGAAAAAGGCATGCTCACCGACGGCGGAATCAGAGTCCCGTTTGTTGCGGCATGGCCGGGGACGCTCCCTAAAAACAAAGTCTACGAGAAAGCTGTCAGTACGCTTGATGTCGCGGCCACAGCGACGGCGCTTGCTGGACAAAAGCCCGATGCAGCGCTCGACGGCGTGAATCTTATGCCGTATCTGACAGGTGAGAACAAAGGCGAGCCGCACCAGAATCTCTACTGGCGCTGGCGCACTCAAGCCGCCGTGCTGGAAGGCTATTGGAAGCTCGTGCGCCTGGGCACCGAGAGCTTTCTCTACGACACGACTAAACCCGAGGGCGAGAAGGTAAATCTTGCGGAAAAAGAGCCCGCGCGTGTTGCGGCACTCTCCGCCAAGCTCGAAGCTTGGTCCAAGACCATGCGCGATCCGAACCTGCCCAGCACGGCGATCAACCCAGAGGATCAGAAGTTCTTCGACGACCATGTACTAGGCGCTGGTAAAGGAAGCGTCGCAAGTGTGCCGGGCGGCACGCAAGGCTGGATTTCGCGCTATAGTGAGCTTGCCCTCAAAGAGGGCGCTCTCGTTCTGACGCCCGATGCGCTCGCCAAGCAGGCTCCGTTTGCTGTCAAGCAAGGTTTAGAGCTGACGGGACCACTCACTCTGAAGCTAAAACTCAAAATTATTGGCGACCCCAAAGGCGAGGGCGCGATTGCCTGGCGCTTAGACGGCCAGCAGAGCTTTGCTCAGACCAAGTTTGTGCTCGGCAAAGAGTGCACAGCGGAGGTGCCAGAAATGGGCAAGATTATCCATCTGCGCCTGCTTCTGCCCAAAGAAGCACCGACGGCGATCGAGAGTATCGAGCTGCTCGGCAAAGACGGCAAGCGGGTCGTGTTCTGGGACTTTAGAGGAACTCCGGCAGTCCACGTGGAACGGTAGCTCATGATTCCGATCCCGACGGCGCACGTGCTCGTTCAGGAAGCTCCTGTCCTCTCGCTGGCGCAAGCGAGGCAGCGTGCCGTCGAGCGCCATGCAGCACTGGCCCGGGCGAAGTCGCAGGCACAGCAAGCACAGACTCGGGTGACACAAGCGCAGGCGGCGGAGCGCCCGTCGGTGTTTTTTCAGGCCGTGGCCAGTCGTGGCCCGACAGGAGCACCTGCTTTTGGACCGCTCAATAACCCCGGGCTCAGTGGCGTGCCGCCGCAGGGGCTGGCGGGAATCGCGGGCGATCCGCTCAAGAAGCAGTTTGGGGCGAGCCTCAATCTCCAGCAGACGCTTTTAGACGGCGGTAGAACCAAAGACATTGTTGCCAGCCGGGCTCTCGCCGCCGAGGCCGCTGGGAGCGAGGTGCGGGTTCAGCAAGCACAGATAGTACTCCTGGTGGACCGCGCCTATCTTGCCGTGCTGCGTGCGGAGCGAAAAATACGCATCGCGCAGGAGAGCCTGCGCCAGCGCGAGACTGTCGAGCAGCAAGCAAAGCTCTTCTCCGAGTCGGGGCTAAAATCGGGCGTGGATGCCCAGCTCGCGCTTGCCAGTGTCGCGGAGGCGCGGGGGGCTCTCGCCTCGGCAAAGAGCGAGCGGCTTAGTGCAATTGCCGCCCTGAACCACGCGATGGGCGAGACGAATCTTACCGAGTGGATGCTCACGCTGCCCAAGCCTGAGAAGCTCCCGCAAACACTGAGCACGGCACTAGAGCTTGCCACACGGCAGCGCCCGGAGCTGATGGGAGTGGGGCTGCTCCGGCAGTCCGCCGAGGCAGCAGCAGCGAGCCTGAAGAAAGAGTTTCGTCCGCGCCTCGATGGCATTGCCAGCGTCGGGGCGCTCAATCCGGGGCCACTGATCCGAAACAATCAGCTCTGGGCAGTAGGACTGGCCATGACCGTACCTCTCTCCACCGGCGGAGCGATTGAGGGACGGATCGCCGAGGAGCAGCGCCGCGCGGAAGCGGCTATGAGTCAGGAGCGCGAGCTTCGGGAGCAAGTGCGCTTAGAGGTGACTCAGGCGTGGCTGGAGATTGAGGCCAAGACTGCTCTTCTGGAAGCGGCAGGTGCGCAAGTGACGGCGGCGGAGACGGCGCGGACACTGGCACAGGAGCGCTACAAGCTCCAGCTCAATACCCTCGTGGAACTGACCGATGCGGAGGCGCAGACACTCAAGGCAAGTCTGCTGGTAGTCGGGGCGGAGTATGAGCTGGCTCTGGCGCGGACGACTCTACGTTGGGCTTTAGGGGAGCCAAAGTAATGAACCTGACCGCGCTGGCACTGCGTCGCCCGCTGACGATTCTCGCTCTGGTGATCGGGCTACTTCTCACGGCCTTTGTGGCTCTGCGCCGGATGCCCCGCGATGTCTTTCCCGATCTGGGCGTGCCGACGATCTACGTGGCGCAGCCCTACGGTGGCCTCGATCCGGCGCAGATGGACGGCTTTGTTACCTACTACTACGAGTATCACTTTCTCTATATTGCGGGCATTGAGCACGTCGAGAGCAAGTCTATTCAGGGCGCGGCGCTCATCAAGCTCCAGTTCCATCCCGGCACGAACATGGCGCAGGCGCTCTCCGAGACCATTGCCTACGTCAACCGTGCCCGTGCATTCATGCCCGCCGGCACCGTCCCGCCGTTTGTGACGCGCTTTGATGCGGGCAGCGTTCCCGTGGGCCAGCTTGTGTTTACGTCGGAGACACGCACCGTGCCCGAGCTTCAGGACGCGGCGCTCAATAAAGTCCGTCCGCTCTTTGCCACGCTTCCGGGGGTCTCTGCGCCACCGCCGTTTGGGGGCTCGGCGCGCTCTGTGGTGATCCACGCCGACCCCGAGCGCTTGCGCTCCTACAAGCTCACGCCCGATGAGCTAGTAGGTGCCATCGCAAGTGCCAATGTGATCGTCCCCTCGGGGAACCTACGCATCGGCTCCAAGATGCCCTTGGTGCCCACGAATGCGACGATTGGTGCCGTCAAAGAGCTAGAGAGCGTCCCCGTACGCGTCTCCACGACCGGCGGCGGCCCACTGGTCTACGTGCGGGATGTGGCCACGGTGGAGGATGGCTCGGATATTCAGACGGGGATCGGGCTGGTCAATGGCAAGCGCACGGTCTATATCCCCGTCACCAAGCGCGCTGATGCTTCGACGCTCTCCGTGGTCGAGCTGGTAAAGGCGAACTTAGGTAAGTTCCAGAGTGTGCTACCCGACGACGTGAAAGTGAGCTATGACTTTGACCAGTCGTCGTTTGTTACGGGGGCGATCTCCAATCTTTTAACCGAGAGCCTGCTGGGCGCGTTTCTGACGGGCCTGATGGTCTTGCTGTTTCTGCGCGATTTTCGGAGCGCGTTGGTGGTGGTTCTGACCATCCCACTCGCCCTGCTCATCGCCTTGGTCGGGCTCTGGCTCTCGGGGCAGACGCTGAATCTGATGACGCTGGGCGGGCTGGCGCTGGCCGTGGGGATTCTCGTGGACGAAGCCACAGTCACGATGGAGAGTGTCCACACGCACCTGGCGGCAGGCGAGAGCCCGGCACGGGCGGCACGGCGGGCGGCGGCGGAGACGGCCGGGCCGCGCCTTTTGGCACTGCTCTGCGTGCTGGCGGTTTTCATTCCCGCGCTCTTCATGGTCGGCCCCACACGGGCACTGTTCACGCCGCTCTCACTCGCCGTCGCATTCTCCATGGCCGCGTCGTATCTGCTCTCCAGCACACTTGTCCCCGTGCTCTCAGTCTTGCTACTACGTGAACAAAGCCGCCACAGCGCCCCCGCCACCGGTTTTGTGCGCTTGCTGGAGACACTCGTTCGCCTTCGTGTTTTCTTGGTACTCGGCTACTTTCTGGTCTGCGGACTGACTCTCTGGCTGGGACTGGGGCGCCTCGGAGCCGACATCTTCCCCCGCGCCGACACGCACCAGCTCCAGCTTCGCCTCCGAGCACCCGCAGGCACCCGCATCGAGAAGACCGAGGAGCTCGCGCTTCAAGTCTTGTCCTTCCTCAATCAAGAGGCGGGCAAGGGCGTGGTCGAGAAGACAATGGGCTTTATCGGAGTGCAGCCGCCCAGCTTCCCGGTAAATCTGATCCATCTCTGGACCGGCGGCCCGCATGAGGCCGTGCTCCAGGCGCAGCTTAAAGGCGCGTCTTTAGAGCCGCTGAAAGAGAAGCTTCGGGCACGGATTGCAAGAGAGCTGCCCGGCGTGGGCATCTCATTTGAGCCCGCCGATATCGTGAGCCGCGTGATGAGCTTTGGCGCTCCCACGCCCATTGAAGTCGCGCTTGCTGGGCCGACGCTCCCCGTGACGCGGGAGTTTGCGGACTTGGTCAAGGCGGAGCTGCTTAAAGTGAGCGCTCTGCGTGATGTGCAGTACAGCCAGGCGCTGGACTACCCGACCGTGGCCGTGAATATTGACCGGGAACGCGCCGCAGCGCTGGGAATGACCGCCGCCGATATCGTGCGCTCCGCCGTTCCCGCGACCTCATCGAGTCGCTTCACCACTCCGCTCTACTGGGCCGATGCGAAGTCGGGGGTGAGCTACCAAGTCCAAGTGGACCTGCCGATTCCCCAGATGAACTCCGTGGCGGCGCTGGAAAGCGTCCCCGTGGCCGGGAAAAACGGCACGATGGCCTTGCTACGCGATGTGGCAAGCGTGACTTCCGGCAGCGTGCCAGGTGAGTACGCCCGCTACAACTCCCAGCGCACCATCACGCTCACGGCCAATCTTGCGCCGGGAGTGGATCTTGCCCGCGGAGCCGCCGCCGCCCAGAAGGCGATCAAGGCGGCGGGGATGCCGCCGCCCAAAGTGAGCGTGGCGGTGCGTGGGCAAGTGCCGGTTCTAGCCGAGCTGCTGGAGAGTCTGCGTGGCGGCGTACTGGCCGCACTGGTCGTGATTCTGTTACTCCTCTCGGCGAGCTTCCAGTCGGTTCGGCTGGCGCTTGTCGTGCTGGTGACCGTGCCCGCGACTCTGGCGGGAGTCGCGCTGATGCTGGTGCTCACCGGCACGACGCTCAATATCCAGTCCTACATGGGCGCGATCATGGCGGTCGGAGTCGCCGTTGCCAATGCGATCCTCTTAGTGACTTTTGCAGAGCAGGCCCGAAAGCGTGGCCTGAGTGCGGCGCAGGCAGCACTCGAAGGGGCGGCTAGCCGCCTGCGCCCGATCTTGATGACGAGCCTGGCGATGATTGCGGGCATGGTACCTATGGCGCTGGGCCTCGGGGAGGGGGGGGCACAGAGCGCTCCGCTGGGCCGCGCCGTGATCGGGGGCTTGCTGGCGGCAACTCTGACTACGCTGTTTATTGTCCCCGCCGTCTTTGCGCTTCTCCAGGGCCGCGTCCGCCAGAGATCCGCCTCACTCGACCCGGACGACCCCGAGAGCGAGCACTTCACCGGAGAGAACGAAACCCCATGAGACCCCTCGTAATTTGTCTTTTTGCCCTGACTCCTTTGGTTGTCATAACCAGCGGCTGTGTCAGTCAAACGGGGGCGCAGCCGGGCAGTCCTGCGACGCCTACGCCTATCGTAAAAGTGCAAGTGACCACGCCCGAGAAGCGCACGATTAGTCGTAAGCTGGGGCTCACTGGGGAGCTCGTCGCGGGAGAACAGACCACGCTCGCGGCGAAAATAGCGGGCTACCTGGGCAGTGTCACGGTCCGTGAGGGCGACCGAGTGGCACTAGGGCAAGTGCTTGCAACACTCACCCTCCCCGAGCTCAATACCGAGCGCCAGCAAGCCCAGCAGAGTGCGGAGGCACTACGGATAGGTATTGAGGGAAGGGAGGCCCGCCTCGGTGAAGCGCACTCGCAGACAAAGCGCACGCAGCTGCAAGTCAAGAAAGCGCAAGCGGAGCAGCAACAGGCGACATCGGGAATAGACGAAGCCAGGGCCCAGATCGAGCGAGCCCAGGCAGGCTTGCTAGAGACGAAGGCGAGCCTCGCGGGAGCAAAAGCCAGTAGTGAAGAAGCTAAGGCACAGGTGGAGCACGCCGAGGCGGAGTTAGTACAGGCCGAGGCGGAGCAGAAGCTCACACAGCTTACACTAGAGCGCTACGAGGCGATTGTTGCCAAAGACAAGCGGCTACTTGCGGGTCAGGAGCTGGATACCGCGCGGGCCAAGCGGGATGCAAGCCGAGGCAAGGTCGAAGCCGCCAAAAGCCAGGTTCGGGCGATGCAGGCGCGAGGTCAGGCACTCCAACAGCAAGTCGGGGCGGTGGAGGCACGGCTAGCACAGGGCGAATCGGGCCTGAGAGTGGCGGAGGCAGCACTCCAGGGTGCAAAAGCCCGGCAAGCGACTCTCGGGGAGCAGACCAGCGTGGCACGCGGCGATGTGGAAGTGGCAAAGCGGCAAGAGGCGACGGCTTCTCTTAAGATTCGTGAGGGAGCCCTCCAGAGTGCGGCGGGCGAGAGTGCTGCAACCCGAATGGCGGAGCTTGCCCGCTACCAGAGCCTTCGTGCGCCGTTCGCAGGTGTGGTGATCCAGCGGCACTTAGACACCGGAGCACTCGTCCAGCCCGGCACAGCGATTCTCACCGTTGCTGACCCACGTGTGCTGCGCCTGCGCCTCTTTGCCCCCGAGGCCGAGGCCAGCCGCGTGCGCCCCGGCACCGAGGTTCAGGTACTGCTCTCAGGTGAGAAGGCTCCCCGCACGGCAAGAATCTCGCGAACCGCCAGCGCTCTTGATCCCAAGACACGCACACTCCTCGCCGAAGCGGACATGAGCGGCGTGGGCCTGAGCATTGGGGCATTTGGCGCGGTTAAGCTTATCTTAGAGACCCACAAGGGCGTTCTGGCGCTGCCCAATGCTGCCGTGGGGTCGGACAAGTCCGGGAAGTTTGTCTTTATCGAGAGTGGCGGCAAGGTCAAGCGCCTCGCCATCAAAGTCGGCTTCGACGATGGTCAGTACACGGAGGTCACCGAGGGGCTCTCGGGAAATGAGACGGTGATCGTCACCGGGCGCGACGTGCTTTCTGGAGGAACCACCGTCGATACCACCCCTTGGACTCCTCCCACACCCGCACCCGCAAAATGAGACTCTTTTTCTTCGGGATGCAGGAGATCATTGTCCAGTCCCTCGCGGGAGTCGGGCCGGATCTCTTTGATACTAATGCCAATAACCTGCCCGTGATCATTGGGCGACAGCTTGACCTTGTTAAAACGGCGGGGGGTAGGGGGGCACATTGAAGCGCCGCCAACTAGCCATCGCGCTGCCCTTTGTGCTCCCCAATCTCCTTGGGTTTATGCTCTTTACGGCGGGGCCGGTGCTCTTTTCCCTCTGCATCGCGTTCTCCAACTGGAACCTGATGCGCTCGGTGCCCTTTGCCTGGACGGGGCTGGAGAACTTTGTCACGCTCTGGCGCGATAAAGACTTCTGGCTCTATTTTGCCAACACGCTCTACTTTCTGATTGGGATGCCCTTCGCCATCGCTGGGTCGCTGGCACTGGCACTACTGCTCTCGCAGAAGCTCAAGGGATTAGTCGTCTACCGTACTCTGCTCTACCTACCGAGCTTCACCAGTGGAGTCGCCCTGATGATTCTCTGGAAGGCCCTCTACAACCCGGACTTTGGCCCGATCAACTACGCCATCGAGGCGTTGGGCCTTCACGCGCCGCAGTGGCTGCTCTCGACCCAGAATATCGTCGGGCTGGGTGTCGAGAAAGTGGGCTTTGATGCCAAGCAGCTTGGTCTCGGCGCACGCGATGCGATTATTATCATGGGGGTCTGGACAGCGATTGGTGGGAGTAACATGCTGCTCTATCTGGCCGCACTCACCAATGTCCCGCAGGAGCTCACCGAGGCCGCCGAGCTGGACGGGGCAAACCGCTGGCAGGTCTTTCGCAGTGTCACCTGGCCTCAGCTCGCCCCGACCACGTTCTTTATCACCGTGATGAGCTTTATCGGAGGGCTCCAAGGCGGCTTCGAGCAGGCAAGAGTGATGACGGGTGGTGGCCCCGCAGGCACGACCACAACGCTCTCGTACTACATCTATACCAAGGCGTTTGAGGAGTTTCAGATCGGCTACGCGTCGGCCATTAGCTGGGTACTCTTTGCGATTATCTTTGTGATCACGCTAATCAACTGGAAGTTCGGCAATAAGGAGGTGGCGTATTGATGAAAAAAATCTTCCCACACTTGCTTTTGATTGCCATCGCCGCGACCTCGCTGTTGCCATTTCTGTGGATGGTACTTGCGAGCTTCAAGCCACTGGCCGAGGTAGAAAAACTGAGCCCACTGCCTACGGTCTGGCAGCCGGAGAACTATAAGAAAGTCTTCGAACAAGTGCCGTTTGCGCGCTACTACTTCAACTCGGTGTTTGTGGCGGCGTGGGTGACGTTTTTGACTTGCCTCACCAGTGCGATGGCGGGCTTTGGCTTCGCGCGGCTTCAGTGGCCGGGCCGCGATAGGGTCTTCCAGCTCTACTTAGGCACCATGATGATCCCGGGCGTCGTGACCATGATCCCCAACTACACACTCATGGTCAAGCTACATCTTCTCGACAGCTACCAGGGCCTAATCGTCCCCGCCGCGTTCTCGGCGTTTGGGACATTTTTGATGCGCCAGTTCTTACTTACCATTCCCCCCGCGCTAGAAGAAGCCGCTGAGCTGGATGGAGCGAGCCCGTGGCAGGTGTTCTGGGACGTCATCCTGCCACTGGCCAAGCCAGGCCTGGTAACACTTGCTATCTTCACCTTTATGGGCAACTACGGCAGCTTCTTCTGGCCTCTGGTGATGATCAAGAGCGAGCACCTACGCACGCTTCCTATTGGAATGCTCTTCTTCGACTCTATCTACGGACGGCAGACCAATCTCATCATGGCTGCCAGCGTGATGAACATCGTCCCTTTAGTGATTCTCTTTGTGACTTGCCAGCGATTCTTGGTCAAAGGCATCCAGCTCGGGGCCGTGAAGGGGTAGGAAAGACGCGGCATTGTGGCGAATGTAGACGCCATGAAACGATCTGTTCTTCTTGCGGCGACCCTTGCACTGGGCAGCGCCAGCCAGGCCAATGTCTCGCTCCCCAAGCTTCTCTCCGATGGCTGTGTTCTCCAGCGCAATATGCCCGTGCGGCTCTATGGGAGCGCAGACGTGGGCGAGGTGGTGACAATTACCCTCAAAGGCAAGACCGTCAATGTCACGGCAGGGGCAGAGGGTAAGTGGCTCGTGAGCTTCCCTGCACAGCCTGCCGGGGGGCCGTTTGTGATGAGTGTTAAGGGGAAGAACACGCTCACGGTCAAAGATGTCTACTTCGGTGAGGTTTGGGTGTGCTCCGGGCAGAGCAATATGGAGTGGCCGCTCGCGGCATCGTTTGAGGTGAAGGCCGAGATCGAGAGCGAGCCCGATCCGCTGCTTCGCATGTTCACGGTGCAGAAATCCGTGGAGCTTACGCCCCAAGACGAAGTGGCGGGCGGGACGTGGCAGAGTGCGGCGCCAAACACGCGCGCGGGCTTCTCCGCTGTGGGCTACTACTTCGCCAAGTCGCTTCGCAAGGCGCTCGGTGTACCTGTGGGGATGCTGCACACGTCGTGGGGTGGCACCCGGATTGAGGCATGGATGTCAAAAGACGTCAATCTCGGGCTGGGAATGAACGCAGCAGAGTTTGCCACGCCGGTGGTTGCTGCTGAGGCCAAAGCCCGTTATGAGCGCTTGGTCGCACGCTGGAAAGCCGCCGGGTCGCCGCAGGGTGTGGGCACAGACTCAGGGCGCTCCGACAAGACGACAGGCTGGGAACGTGGTAGCGGCGGCGATGCCTGGAAGAGCGTAAACGCTCCCGGAGAGTGGGACACGCTGGGCAACGACGAGCTGCTCGGTATAGATGGCGCGGTCTGGTTCAAAAAAGAAGTCGAAATTCCTGCGGAGCTGGTTGGTAAGCCACTGAAGCTCTCTCTGGGCGCGATTGACGATCACGATGTCACGTTCTTTAATGGCCAGCAAGTGGGCGCAACTGGCGCGGAGACACCCAACTCCTGGACAACACCGCGTAACTACAGTGTCCCTGGCGGGCTGGTGAAAAAAGGTCGCAATGTGATTGTCGTGCGTGTCTTTGATGGTTCCGGGGGTGGCGGCTTTGTCGGAAAGCCTGCGGACATGAAGCTGGGGACCATTGAGCTGTCCGGAGAGTGGAGCTATCGAATTGAGAAAGCCATCCCCGCCAGTCCGGGGCTGATGCCCGGTGCGAATCCGAACGGCGCGAGCCTGCTCTACAATGCCATGCTCTACCCGCTTAAAAACTACTCCGTCAAGGGCGGGATCTGGTACCAGGGTGAGTCCAATGTGGGGCGGCATGAGCTGTACTTCAAGCAGATGCCCGCCATGATCGCCAACTGGCAGCGCGACTTCGCCGCCGCCAGCTTCCCGTTCTTTATCACCCAGCTCGCGCCGTTTGGCAACGGAGGCTCAGAGCGCATTGAGTACGCCCAGCAGCGTGAGGCCCAGAGCGCCGCGATGCGTACTGTCAAAGGCGGCGGGATCGCGGTGATCACGGATATCGGCAACGAGACGGACATCCATCCAAACCGCAAAGGCCCTGTCGGTGAGCGGCTCTCGCTTTTAGCCCAGAAGATCGCCTACGGCAAAGATGTCTACGCCGTTGGCCCCACCTACAAAGAGGCGCTCGCGGGCTTCGATAAGATGATTGTCCGCTTTGACAACGTCGGGGCCGGGCTCGAAGTGCGCGACGGCATCTGCTCCGAGAAGCCCTTGCCCGCAGGGAAGCTTATTGGCTTTGAGATCTCCAGTGGCGACGGCATTTTCTATCCCGCCGAGGCGAAGATTCGCAGCAAGAACGAGGTCGAGGTCTGGTCTAGCAAAGTGGCCGTGCCCCGCTACGTTCGCTACGGTTACAAGAACTTCACGCTCACGAACCTCTGGAGCAAGAGCGGCCTCCCCGCCGACCCGTTCCGCACGGATAAATAAGTCCTCAATAAGATCGCCCCCGTTCATGGGGGCGGTCTTATCGGGGCGATTTAACGAGTCGGTGCGCTTTTCGCGATTGCCACGATGACGATTACCAGGGCGATCGCGCTAGCAAACGTGACGACTCCTGCGGGCCAGACGGCGTGACTCTTGAGAAAACGGGGGAGCATCCCGCCCAGCGCGAGAACGGCTCCGGCGAGTGCTAGTCCTAGGCCGAGCTTGGCGTTATTGGTCATCAGAAACGCCCCCACTCCTGCGAGAGCACCGCAGAGAACTCCGGCCATCACGGACATTAGGGAGCCTTTTGCGCCCCCCGCGATTCCTCCGACGACCATCAGAAGCGCGTAGGCGAAGAGGTACATTCGTGTCATATCTTGCATGGCTTCAGTGTACCGTGTCATCGCATACATCAGGTAAAATACGACTATGCTCCCCACTTTTAATATCGGAATCGAAGAAGAGTACCAGACTATTGACCCCGAGACACGGGATCTGCGCTCCCATATCGGCACGGAGCTGCTCCCCGAAGGCAAGCGTCAGCTTCAGGAGTCGGTGAAGGCGGAGATGCACCAGAGCGTGGTTGAGGTTGGAACCGGAATCTGTAACACGGTGTGCGAGGCACGTGAGCAGCTCTACGAGCTGCGGCAGACCATTATCCGCCTTGCCAACAGTCAGGGGCTCAAAGTGGCCGCCGCCGGGACGCACCCGTTTGCTAACTGGCGTGAGCAAGAGATCTATCCCGATGCGCGCTACGATACCATTGTGGATGACTTGCAGCAGGTGGCGCGGGAGAATCTGATCTTTGGACTACATGTCCATATTGGAATCTCCGACAAAGAGACACGGATTCGGATTCTCAACTCCGTACGCTACTTCCTACCGCACATCCTCGCACTCTCTACCAACTCCCCGTTCTGGCTGGGCTACGATACCGGATTTAAGAGCTACCGCTGCAAAGTCTTTGATAAGTTCCCGCGCACCAATATCCCCGATGCGTTTTCGTCGTGGTCCGAGTTTGAGGGCTATGTGGACTTGCTCATGAAGACGGGCTGTATTGATAACGCCAAGAAAATCTGGTGGGACATTCGGCCTCACCCGTTCTTCCCCACGATTGAGTTTCGCATCTGTGATGTGCCCCTGCGGATAGACGAGACTATCGCCCTGACGGCCCTGATGCAGGCTACGGTAGCCAAGCTCTACAAGCTTCACACGCGCAATCAAGACTACCGCCAGTACAGCCGTGCACTGCTCATGGAGAACAAGTGGCGGGCGCTGCGCTATGGAGTGACGGGTAAGCTGATTGACTTTGGCAAGCAAGAAGAGGTACCCTTCCGCGATCTGATGCAAGAGTATCTTGAATTTGTGGATGATGTGGTAGACGAGCTGGGGTGCCGTAACGAGCTAAACTATATCCACCGAATGTTAGAGAATGGCACCGGTGCGGACCGGCAGCTACGTGTCTTCAAAGAGAACGGCGGCGACTTGAAAGCTGTCGTAGATTACATGGTCGCCGAGACCCAACTCCCCCCCGAGCTTTAGTATGCACAACGCACTTTTACTCAACACCGAGTTTGATTCTGAGCTGACACCCGGCGCGGTGAATGCTGTCACTACTTGCCTACGCATCCAGTCAGGGGAGAAAGTAACACTGATCTGCGACGAGGCTTGCCTTGCAATAGGGGCGAGCCTGGCACAAGAGCTAGAGAGCCGTGGCTTTGTCTGGAGCGGCTTTGTTCTCGAAAAGCTCGTGCCCCGGCCTCTGACCGATATGCCCGCGCCTGTTCTGGCGGACATGGAGACCAGCGCGATCTCTATTTTCGCCGTTCAGGTACAGACCGGCGAGCTGACGAGCCGTCGGCAGATGACCGATGTCGTGAACCGACGAGAGATGCGCCATGCCCACATGGTTAATATTACCTCCGAGATCATGTGTGAGGGAATGCGCGCCGACTTTAACGCCGTGGACGTGCTCAGTCAGAAAGTGATCGAGATTGTTCGCACTGCAAGAGTGATCCGGGGAACGACGCCTGCGGGCACCGATATCCAAGTGCAACTGACGCCTGAGTACAACTGGCTCAAGACAAGTGGGATTATCTCCAACAAAAAATGGGGGAACCTTCCCGGCGGCGAGATATTCACCTCACCTTGGGAGGTCAATGGGGTTTTTGTGGTGGATGGCGTTGTTGGGGACTATCTTTGTGCTAAATACGGGCTGATGCAAGCAAACCCACTGACCCTCACCATTGAGAAGAATCGTCTCGCCAGCGCTCGTTGCGCCAACAAAGCGCTGGAGGCCGAGTTCTGGGAGTACTGCCACACCGACGAAAACTCGAACCGGGTGGGGGAGTTCGCTATTGGAACGAACATTGGTCTGACACGGGTGATTGGCAATATTCTCCAGGACGAAAAATTCCCTGGCATCCATATCGCCTTTGGAGACCCCTACGGATTCCATACCGGAGCGGGTTGGCAGTCCTGCACGCACATAGATGTGGTCGGCCTACGTTTTGATATCTGGGCTGATGACAGGCCGCTCATGCAGGCAGGGCACTTCTTAGTCTGAGTAAAACCCGTAGCATTTGTGACCTAGGTCACTGTTTATCGTGACTCAGATCACATCCGATTGATTTTTATGGTTGTCCAATAAGACCACGGTAAGAGAGTTTCAGTACTACCCTACAGGAGAAGGCTCCCTTTGCCGGATAATCGAAGCAAGTAGTTTTGTTAGGTTGTGGGTATAATCCTACCAAAACCCGGTATTTTTGCGGAGGGGTTGCTCTCTGTAACTGAGGAGTTCTTCATGAGTCGTTTGGTAACTGTTGGGGCGGTGAGCGCTCTGGTAATGGTGTTAGGGGCCAATGCAAACGCATGGGCCCAAGAGGATATTGCAGCAGCCCGTGCCTATATTAGCCAGGGAAAGTTCGCCGAAGCGATCAAGATTCTCGACAAGCTCATCAAAGAGCGTCCCGATGCCATCCAGCTCTACTTCGATCTAGGACGTGCCCAGTTTGGCATGAAGAATCTGCCCCAGGCGGAGGCGGCTTTTGGGAAGGTGATCGTTGGCAAGCCGATGGTGGCGGACTCCTACTTCAATCGTGGGATCGTGCGCATTCAGTTGAGCAACTGGGCAGGAGCCGCTGCCGACTTTGCCAAGGTAATAGAGCTCAACCCAAAACCAAAGCCAAATGCACCGGATCTTGTGCTGGAGTCGCGGGACAATCGTGTGGGAGCCTATCTTCAGGTGAACAAGTTCGCCGAAGCGGTTGCGGACGCGACTCTTGTTCTCATGGCGGATCCCAAGCGCGGTTTTACCCTGCTCAACCGGGGCTATGCCTACGAGAAGCTCGGGCAGTTTGATAAGGCGGTTGTCGACTATGCCGCTGCGATTTCTCTTCTGAACTCCGATGCGGAGAAGGCATCCACTTATTTTTCTAAGGCGGATCTGGAGTTCCTTAAGCTTAATCAGCTCTCCCCCGCCGTGGACGATTACACGAAGGGGCTGGCGCTCGACAAGGCCAATGTGGGGGCACTTCTCAACCGTGCCGCTTGCTACTTCCAGCTGAAAAACTTCCAGGGGGCGCTTGCTGACTACAGCGGTGCGCTGGCGCTCAAGCCGGGCGATGGAGAGATCCTGAAGAACCGCGCCGCCGTTTATCTTCAGCTTAAAGACTACAAGTCGGCGATTGTAGACTACTCGGGCTACCTGCAAAAAGCAGGTGCATCGGCGGATATTACTGTCTACCGGCTGCGTGCGGCGTGCTATCTGAATGTGGACCCGAAGAACTATGCGGGAGCGGTAGGGGATCTCAAGATCTACTTGGCGAAGAGTGCGACCGATGCCGTGGCCTGGAAAGACCTCGCGCTGGCCCAGTACAATACGATAGTGCCACAAGGCGGCTCCATTGACAAGGCAAAGGCGGCGGGCCTGAGTGAGGCGATTGCCTCCGCGACTAAGGCGACCCAGCTTGATGCCAAGCTGGCCGATGCCTTTATTATTCTGGGCGACTCTTACAGCTTTCAGGAGAGGTACAAAGAGGCGGTCTCTCCCTACACCAGCTTTATCGCGCTGGTGCCCGATAAGCCCTTCGGCTACGAGGGACTGGGCCGCGTTCAGTACAACCTCCAGGACTACAAAGGGGCTATTGCCAACTTTGAGAAGTACCTTAAGCTCAAATCCGATGGCCCGGAGACGATGGAGATCAAGAAGCTCCTGGCCCTCGCAAAGGCAAGCGGTGGCGGTGGCTCCGTCGCGGACCGAATTGCGGCGCTGACCGAAGCAATCGCTGCCGATCCGAAAGACCCGGTCGCCTATACCAACCGTGGTGTGGCCTACTTTGAGTCGCAAGACTTCGATAAGGCCATTACAGACTTCCAGAAATCCTTGAGTCTGATTAATTCTGGCGACCCTAACTACCTCAAGTACATCAGCAATCTTGCGAGCGCTAGCTACAGCAAAGCGAATAAGACCAAGGCGGACGGAGACTTCAAGGCGGCGGCGGATGTCTACAATCAGTGGCTTGCAAAAGCACCTGGTAATGCCGAGATTCTCTTAACTCTTGGGGAGATCTCTCTCAACCTGAAACAGTGGGACAGTGCGATCAGCAACTACACCAAGTATCTGGCGACCAACCCCACGGATGCCAAGAATCAGCTCGCGGTTCTGACCAACCGGGCCTACTGCGCCCTTCAGAAGACTCCCCCCGATCTGGCGGGCGCGATTGCCGACTACGGCAAGATCATCGCCCTTAATCCTGCCGATCCGAAGTTCTACGAGCTCCGGGGCAAGGCCTACCAGGACCTGCGAAACTTGACGGCGGCGGCGGCGGACTTTGAGAAGTTCGCACAGCTCTCGGGGAGCAAGGATCCTGATGCTATTAAGAACCTGGCCATTCTGTACTTCAATACGGGGGAGAACAAGCGCAAGGCCAACGATCCGACCAAGGGAATCCCGGAGTTCGACAAGGCTATTGCCAACTACACCGCCTTTCTCGCGGTAAAGCCTGCCGATGCACCGGCTCTCTACGGGCGAGGACTCGCGACCTACCGTAAGTCAAAAGCGGCGACGGATTCCAAGGTGAAGCTTGCGGAGCTGAAGAAGGCCATCGCGGACTTTGAGGCCGCCACAAAGGCCGATGCGAAGCTGGCCGATGCCTGGTACTACCTGGGCCTCTCCTGCGACGACTTCGGTGTGGCCGATGAACTCTCGGCGGAGGATATGTTCCCCAAGGCGATTGCCGCCTACGAGAAGTACACCACAGTGCCTGGGGTGTCGGCTGCGGATATCGAGGCGGCTAAGAAACGTATTGCTCAGCTCAAAGAAGCCCTCTAGAGCATCTCTGAAAAACAATCGTCCGGGAGGTTCCCCTCCCGGACGGTTGTTTTTTGCCTGCTAGTCAGATAAATATGGTTGTTGGGGTGGGAAAATCGTATAATTTCGTTATGCAAAGTGTGACGATTCGTAGTGGCTCGGAGCTGAGACAGGCGCTACAGGCGGCGCGACCGGGGACACAGCTCTTACTGGCACCGGGGGAGTTTGGTGCGGGCTACTTTCTGGAGAACATCCACGGCGCTCCCGGCAAGCCGATTGTGGTGCGCGCCGCCGATCCGGCGCGTCCACCCCGCTTTTCTGGAGGCAGTGTCGCACTACATCTAGCACGGGTGAGCTGGCTGGAGATCCATGACCTCGTGATCGAGAAGATGAGTCAGAATGGGCTCAACATTGATGATGGAGGGCAGTATACCAAGCCCTCGCACCACGTCACGCTCAAGAACCTGCGCATCTCCGAGCTCCCGGCGGGCAATCGGGATGGGATCAAGCTCTCGGGGATCGATATGGTGGGGTGCCACCGCGGAAAGATTGTCGGCTGCACGTTTCGCGACGGCGGCGATAACGGGGTGCAGTGCAAGGGGGGGACATCGGAGGTGACGATCCAGCGGTGTCGCTTCGAGGGCGCGGGGCTGCGTGGGGTTAACCTGGGAGGGAGCACGGGGCTAGAGTTCTTCCGTCCGCCCGTCGCGACCATGTCCGCACAGGCCCGCTACGAAGCACGCAATCTCACGGTCGAGGGCTGCACGTTTTCGGGGAGCGATGCCCCACTGGCATTTGTGGGTGTGGACGGAGCCACGGTTCGCTTCAACACGCTCTTCCTGCCGCGAAAGTGGGCACTGCGCATCTTGCAAGAGACCCGCCTACCGGAGTTTATTGCCTGTCGCCGGGGTGTGTTGGAGAGCAATCTGATTGTTTTTCGCTCAGACTCCTGGGGCGAGGGGGGCGTCAATATCGGCTCGGGGACTGCTCCGGAGACCTTTACCTTCGCTCGGAACTTCTGGTTGTGCCAGGATCGCCCGGAGCGGAGCCGCCCCCGCCTGCCAAGTCCCGAGACAGAAGGGCGCTACGGACAAGACCCGCTCCTAGGTTCCGATCTGAAGCCCCGCACGGGTAGCCCCGCCCTCAAAGTCGGCGCGCACGCCCTGCCCCCCACTAACCTTTGAAACTTTCTCGGATGGGCCGGCACGATACAATACCGACGTGAACCCCGATGCCTTTCTGGATCGCCTACGCCAGCACCCCGACTACAAAAAGCAGATCGTGCACATTGAGCATATCCCGGCGCGGCCTGCGGTCTACGGCGAGCTGGACGCGCCGCTGCCGGAGCGGCTGGAGACGGCGCTGCGGGAGAAACTGGGAGTAGAAAAACTCTTTCGGCATCAAGCCGAGGCCATTGACCTGGTGCGCCTGGGCTTCCAGGTGATTGTTACCACGCCCACGGCCTCAGGGAAGTCGCTGTGCTACAACGGGCCGGTCTTAGAGACATTATTATTAGAGCCCAAGGCGCGGGCGCTGTATCTGTTTCCTACCAAGGCGCTTGCGCAAGATCAGCAGAGCAAGCTGAAAAGTTTAGACTTGTGGCCCGATATTATCTCCGCCACCTACGACGGCGACACACCCAAGGACGAGCGTTTTGCCATCAAGCGCACGGCGCGGCTCCTAGTGACCAATCCCGATATGCTCCACATGGGGATCTTGCCGTACCACAATGGCTGGGCGACACTCTTTCGTAACCTGCGCTATGTGGTGCTCGATGAGGCCCATGTGTATCGGGGGGTCTTTGGGGCGCATGTGGGCAATATTCTAAGGCGCCTGTTACGGGTCGCGGAGCTCTACGGGGCACGGCCTCAGATTATCGCCTGCTCCGCGACCATTGCGAACCCGGAGGAGCTGTTTACGCGCCTCACGGGGCGCACTGCTGAGGTGGTCTCGGCGGAGAGTGGGGGAGCACCCACGGGCAAGCGGCGCTTTGTTTTCTGGAACCCGCCCGTGACGGACACCGCCACGGGCACGCGCCGCTCGACCAATGCCGAGGCTACCCATGTCTTCACGGAGCTGCTCAAAGATGACGTGCGAACACTCGCCTTCACGCGCTCCCGCAAGACGGCGGAGCTTTTGCTGACCTACGCACGCCGGGCACTGGAAGGCAAGCCCGCCGCAGAGAAAGTGATGAGCTACCGCGCGGGCTACACCCCGGAGCAGCGGCGGGAGATCGAGCGCAAACTCTTTACGGGGGAACTGACGGGCGTGACGGCGACCAATGCGCTGGAGCTGGGCGTGGACATTGGGGGAATGGACGCCGTGGTGATGACGGGCTATCCCGGCACGGTGGCAAGCACCTGGCAGCAAGCCGGTCGTGCCGGTCGCCGTCAGGGAGAATCTCTTGCGGTGCTTGTCGCCGCCGACAACCCACTCGATCAGTTTCTCATGCGCCAGCCCGATTACTTCTTCGAGCGCCCCGCCGAGCACGCCGCGCTGGATCCGACCAACAAGCACATTCTTGGCGGGCACCTCCTCTGCGCCGCCTACGAAGCGCCGCTCACCGACGAAGACGCCGACCTCTTTGGCGGCGAGCGTGCGCGCTGGGTGGCGCACCGCTTGGTCGAGGAAGGCGCACTAGCGGCGCGCGGCGATAGGCTCCACTATGTCGGCACGGAGTACCCGGCGGCACTGGTCAATATCCGCTCGGCATCGTCGAATCAGTACGTGATTGAGGAGAACGGCAAGACCCTAGGCACGGTCGAGGAGGCCAAGGCCTACGAGACCATTCATCCCGGCGCGATCTACCTGCACATGGGCGAGAGTTATATTGTTGAGGAGCTCGATACCGTGGGCCGCCGCGCCACCGTCCGCCGCGCCGCCGCCAGCTACTTCACTGAGCCCAAGACCGACTCGCATATTGAGATTATCGCGACGGGTGGTAGCAAAGAGTTCGGCGACACCGTTGCCTACTTCGGCGAGGTGCGTGTCACGAGCTGGGTGACGGGCTTTCGCCAGAAACAGTTTTTCTCAGATGAAGTGCTGGGTACCTACGACCTGGATCTCCCGGAACAGACCTTCGAGACGGAGGCGGTCTGGTACCCGCTGCCCCAGTACTTGGTCGAAGAGCTCGCCGAGGCAGGCTTGGACCTCGCGGGTGGCGTCCACGCCGTCGAGCACGCCAGTATCGGCCTGCTCCCGCTCTTTGCCCTCTGTGATCGCAACGACATCGGCGGTGTCTCCACTGCGCACCATCCGCAGGTCGGAGCCCCCACGATCTTCGTCCACGACGCCCACCCCGGCGGGGTCGGGATCGCCGAGACGGGCTTTCGCATTATCGAGCAGTGGCTCACGGCGACCCTCACTCTGATCGAAGAGTGCCCCTGCGACGACGGCTGCCCCAGCTGCATCCAGAGTCCCAAGTGCGGCAACAACAACCAGCCACTCGATAAAAAAGCCGCCGCTCTGATTCTCCAGCGCTTATTGCACGGCCAACCGACGTCGGAACTCCCGCCAGGGTAGAGAAATAAGATGAGGGATGAGGAAGCGAACCAAATTCTTGATTTTGTAGAAGATAACTACTGTTTAAGCAACGATTCCGAACTGCTTAAAAAAGTAGTTTTATTACTTCATTGTGAGAACCCACTGTTTCGGTGTAGAGCTGCTGGGGCAATGATGGAACCTGAATGTAGTGAGTGCTGCGACAAATTATTTGAGCGCCTTATCATGGAAAATGACCGTGATGTTAGGAGTAGTATATTGCAATCTCTAGAAGTATTTAAGCCTAATAAATATGTGGATATGATTATTAGTGAGTACGGCAATAAGATGAATTCTCGATCAAGTAGACTATCAATAGTGAGAATGGCGTTAGCTAATGATCGGTTTGATTTTGCTGTTAGTAAAATTGATGATGACTATAACTTTGAGGTTTTGATTAAAATGCATCAGGAGTCGCTCTTGCTTTTTGTCATCCATGAAACACTAACCGACCAGCAGCAGGGGCGGTATGCCGAGATCGTGGCAAAGCGGCGCAGTGAGAATCTCACGGAGGCAGAGTATACGGAACTCCTGGAGCTATCGGGGTTAGTCGAGGCAATGGATGCACGGCGGCTGGAGCTACTATCCCAGCTCGCGGCCTTGCGCCAAGTGCCACTGACACAGCTTATCTCTGAGCTGAATCTCCCCCAGCACACAGTATGACCGAACACTCGCTATGGGTAGCCCGGAACGGGCTTTGCGGCGCTTGCGCCATTGCAGACGCCGATTTCAATCGGCGGGTAATGAA
>JANNDD010000757.1:0-2180 GCA_031387365.1 Armatimonas sp.
CCTGCTCCTCCACGGCTCCGAACCCAACAACTCCGCCCGCCGCCGCTGCGGCCTCACCCTCCGCTACTGCGCCGCCGAGGTCAAGGCCCACCTCGGCTGGGACGACAAAGGCATCGTCGTGGCGGGTGAGGATCGACTAGGGAACTGGAAAAACGCGGCACGGCCGGGGGAAGCGGGCGCATAAATGGGCCCGCTGTTGCGGCAAGCAGGCTAAAGCCCGCTGGAGAGTTATCGAGTGGAATCTATGGATGCGTATTTGAAAATAGTCATAGATTATTGGTACGATGGTAATCTACCGGGGACGCTTAAGAAAGTCGAATGTTGTTTTGAGAATGAGCTGGATTGGTTAGGGGGATTGCCGGGGTATTTCGTAACGATCTATCCACCTGAAATCCCTGGCGGATTTTCCTCGGCTCACCGTATTTTCTGTGCCATAGATCAAAAGAAAACTCGAATGGTAATCAATGATGGTTACTCCCGAGAAGAGGTTGATATTGGAGATTTCTATAAAAACGGTAAACCTCCTATGAAAACCACTATCACTGACCCAAATCGGGACATAATGATCCCCGAAGGGTTCTTCTCCGACGTCGCAAATCCGTTTGTCGTGAGTGAACCCGAATCGCTGTGGGCCCCTGTAGGCCCATTTATGGGTCTTGCCGCAACAGCGGGCCGCTTTAGCCGCCCGTCCCCAAACGCGAAAATCCCAGGTAAAATGGGCGGTATGGTGATCATTGAAGTAACCTCGACCGTGCACCCCGAAAAGCGCGATGTGGCTCTCGAAGCCATGCGCGTGATGGGAGTCGAGACCCGCAAGGAGCCGGGCTGCCTGCACTACCGTTTTTATCAGGACATAGAAGACCCCAATACGTTCTTTGTCTACGAGCGCTGGAGCGACGGCGAGGCGCTGGATGCCCACATGAAGACACCGCACATGGACGCGTACCGTAAAATGGTGCCACCCGCTGTGGTTGGCCAGCCGATTTTTGCACGCTATGATCTGGAGGATAAATAACCTATGAACCGACGAAGTCTACTCACGGGCGCACTGACGCTCACCGCCTCGGCTGCTTTGGCGCAGCAACAAGAGAAGGGCAATGCCTTCGACCGCTACAGCGCTGGTGCAGCGGTGATCCGCTACCCCGATCCCGATATTATCGCTCTTGACAAGCGCTACGAGCCCCTCATGATCGGCAACACCCCGATTCAGCGGCTCCATACCGGCTCAATGTGGGCGGAGGGAGTGCTCTGGCACAGTGTCGGGCGCTACGTGCTCTGGTCGGACATTCCCAACTCTGTCCACCGCCGCTGGCTCTGGGAGGACGGCCACACATCGGTGATCCGCGACTCCAACAACTCCAACGGCAACACGCTCGATCGGGAGGGGCGGCTTATTTCTTTTGAGCACCTCACCCGCCGCGTGGCCCGCCACGAGCACAACGGGAGTATCACCGTTCTGGCGTCTACGTTCAATGGCAAGCCCTTCAACGCCCCCAACGACGGCGCGGTACACCCCGATGGTGGCATCTGGTTCACCGACCCCGGCTACGGCTCGATGGGCTACTACGAGGGAATGAAGGGGAAGCTAGAGCTCAAAGAGGCTGTCTATCGCATTGACCCGAACACGCTGAAAGTGGAGAAAGTCACCGACGAGCCTACCAAGCCCAACGGACTCTGCTTCTCGCCTGACTACAAGAAGCTCTACATCGCCGACACGGGTGATCCTCACTGCATCTGGGTCTTTGATGTGCAGAGTGGAACTAAGCTGGGCAAGGCAAAAGAGTTCGCTAAGATGACGATGGATCTCAATGGCAAGAAGGCCACGGGTAACGCAGACGGCATCCGCTGTGACACCGAGGGGAACCTCTGGGCATCCGCAGGCTGGGTCGGAGCGGGCTTCGATGGCGTGCACACCTTCGCCCCCGACGGCACGCGTATCGGTCAGATTCTCCTACCCGAGATCGGCTCGAACCTGTGCTTTGGCGGCTCCAAGCGCAACCGGCTGTTTATCACGGCGGGCCAGTCACTCTACGCGGTCTACGTCAACGCACAGGGCGCTCACTGGTGTTAAACCCCGGAGCGTGAACGCCCCGTCTCAAAAAGACGCGATCCTTCGGATCTAACCAATCGGATAGGCCCGGAGGGCCGCGCAATCCTGAGACGGGGCGTTCACGCCCCGG
>JANNDD010000980.1:0-21495 GCA_031387365.1 Armatimonas sp.
TCCCAAACCAAACGCGCCTTCGGGGATAAAGACCGAGATTGGGGCAATTAAAACCAATGTGCCCGGGCATTTTTCGGCGACGCTCGCGTTCTAATTTAGCGCTGATCGCTTCCCGTGCCAAGCGTTCCGAGTCTCGCTCTGCCAGCGTCGCCGTGCGCTCTTTTTCTAGCAGTGCCAGCTGGACGGCTTGCTGAGCTAGTTGCGTGTCTTTTTCTTTCAGTGCTGCCCGCTGCTCTTTGAGTTTTAACTGGAGCTTGGCGCTTGTCTCTTTTGGAGGGGAAGGAACCAGAACGACAGGCTCGGGAATCGCAAGTGCGATTGCGGCAGGTTCGAGTCCCTCAAGGGCCTCGGCGAGCTTTGGGTTCTTTGGCAGAGCCTCCGCGAGACGCTTCAAGACGATGGGGTTCTTGAGTGTCTCCGCGCCTGGACGAAACCCGGTGCTAATCTTGGCCGTGACATCGGGCTCGTTCTTGAGCAGGCGGTGAATCTCTTTGGAGGGCAGAGAGGCGAGCTTCTCCCGCCACTCCTCTGCGGTCACGCTGCGGGCTCCGGCACTACCTCCGCCGGTACTTCGGACAAGAGCGGCAGCGGGCGCATGGTCGAGCCCAGCTTGAGGGTGGAGCGCTTGAGCTGTCCACAGGCGGCGGCAATCCGGTGGCCTTTTTCGTAGCGCTGCGTAATATTCACCCCGTACGAGGCGACGATCTCACGGAAGAGCCGGGCTGCCTCTGGGGTAGGGCGCTGGTAGCGGGCCGCGACATCGGTGGTGTTGTAGGGAATCGTGTTCACGGCGCAGAGCGGCTGACGGCGCAGCAGTGCGCCTAGCTCATGGGCTTCTTTTTCCGTGTCATTGAC
This sequence comes from Armatimonas sp., assembly GCA_031387365.1. Classification (GTDB taxonomy): domain Bacteria; phylum Armatimonadota; class Armatimonadia; order Armatimonadales; family Armatimonadaceae; genus Armatimonas. The sequence goes on from JANNDD010000980.1 coordinate 856, forward strand.
TCCCGCCATCAAGACATACTCGAACGTGATGCGGCGGCTCGTAGTCTCGACATAGTCTCGACACGCCTCCAGGAGACGGCTAATGGGGTATTTCTCGTTGAGGGGGACTAGCTCGGAGCGCAGGGCGTTATTGGGAGCATGGAGCGAGACAGCCAGCGTAATGGGCAGGTTCTCCGCCGCGAGCTTCTCCATCGCGGGGACAACCCCAATCGTGGAGACCGTGATATTGCGGTAGGAAAGGCCGACCTCGTCGTGGATCAGGCGCAGCGCCTTGAGGACGCTGGGCAGGTTCAGGAGCGGCTCCCCCATGCCCATCAGCACCAGATGGGAGATGCGCTGCTCGGGGTGCTTAGCCTGCATGAACAAGAGCTGGTCTACGATCTCGCCTGCCGTTAAATTGCGCGCTAAACCCTCCGTACCCGTGGCACAAAATGAGCAGGCCATCGGACAACCCACCTGCGACGACACACACACCGAAGTCCGCTCGTCGTAGGGGAGATAGACCGCCTCGATCACTTCGTCATCGGGGAGGTTCAGAAGGTACTTTTCCGTACCGTCGGGTGCGCTCTGAATGCTGCGCTCCGTGCAGGGGGCGAGGGTGAATTCCTGGGCAAGCTGCTCGCGCAGGGCTTTGGAGAGATCGGTAAAACCCTCGAAATCGCGTAAGAATCGCGTGTACAGTCCCTTGCCGAGCTGCTTGCCTCGGTAGCCGGGGAGGCCTTTTGTGGTGAGAAGTTCCGTTAGTTCGGCGCTTGTGTGGCCTACCAGTGTCTGCATCATGATAGGGTTTTATATCACGTCTGAGCTCCTAGACCGCACGCCGCCGCAGACGAAGCACGGGGCGCACCTCGCCAAACCGATCTACGCCGTCTGCCAGGTCGCACGCCAGATCTAGTAGAAAGCGCAGGCGCTCGGGGCGAACCGTGGCGCAGGAGATCTGGAGAGTCTCTCCCTTGAGCTGGATATGCCACCGATCCCAGACACGGCGGGCGAAGGCCAGCGTACTGAGCTGCATGGCGGCGATCTCGCTGATCCAGGGAAGGCCGGGCACGACTCCTTCGCTACTCAGCTCATCGTAGAGCCGAGCGGAGTTGCGAACCCGGATCGCGATCGTCACCGCGCTACCCTGTCGTGTCACCTGAATGGCACGCCCCCGATAGACACCGGTGCCTTGCCGCCCCAGCCCGAGCACCATGAGGTTCCGTGTCCAGCGAAAACGCGAGTGGTAGAGCAAGGAGAGTCCCCCCAGCAGCGCAATCCCCAGTGCGCCCCCGCAGGGAATCAACACGGAGAGCGAGTGATTTAAATTTCCAGCCAGCATACTTCCTGAACGTTTCACCCCGATGCAATGTTCCAAGTTGTGAGCTTTTACATTAAGCCTCAGTAGTTCATCGTTGTGGTGAGCCCGTTTAGTTGGGCGCGTCAGTCCACAATTTCCCAGGAATTATTGACCTCGCCCGAACCACGCAGCACCACTCCAAAACGCGTCTGGAGATCAAAAAGAACATACGACTGCCCATCGTGCCAGAGACGCACCTCCCGCAGAAGCGGATTGCGGCTATGGTAGTGCTGAATCCAACCAAAAGGCATATCTGACCGTCGTCGATATTCCCCGAGGTTTTTAAGATCAATTCCCATAATACACCGTAGCCTCATGAAGTAGGGGGCTTGCTGGAGTGCCTTTGACCGCAGACGCTCAAGGGTTGGGCGGGCGAGCTGGAACGAGAGCTGGAGCGGCCAGCGGGTGAGAGGGGCGGAGAGGAGAAGGGCCAGGCAGATCAGTAGTGCATTGCGCTGTCGCGTGAGGGCCACAAAGTCTCGTTGGTGACGGGCGGGTAGTGTCCACGCGACCGCGCCCAGTAGGATCGGCAGAAGACCAAACGCTGCCGCGCCCCAGACGATCTGGTTGCGAAAGCCCAGTGCGGAGAGGATAAGAGGGCAGAGCACCGAAAGCAAAACAAGGGCGCGGCCAGCCTTGGAAGTAATGCGCATACCCTAGTGTACCTGAAGCTGATCGTGTGAGCCGGGTGAAAACAATCTCCAGTTTCCTATTTCAAAGGCCGATAATCAGGCCGTATACCGCTAAGTCACCGCTGGTAAGAATCAAGTGATGCGCATTCGTTTCAGGAGGTCGTTATTGATGAATTGTGTTATTGTTAGGAAATTGACTCTGGGAGCCGTGATGGCTCTTCTCACAACTGCCGCCCAGGCGCAGCTCACTACCTTTGCGCAGTTCACTCAGTCTGGAGGAACACGTCCCTTTAGCTTTACCAATGCCGGCGCTGCGAGCACATTTGCCTTGAATTCTCCTCTGAATGTTAACTTTGTCTATCAGGTTCTCAATGACTATAATGGAAATGGTTTTGCTGCAACCATCCCCGCAATGATGACTTTAACCTCAGATGCCGCGAGCCTAGGGCAGGTACTTGGTGGTTTCCGAAACCAGCCGATGACCAATATTACGATGACCTTTACAGCAAATACACCGGTCAACGGGAAGACTAATCTCCTTACTATTGTGGCAAATGCGGGGGGGACCACGTCGGGGGGGTCTTTATTTGGAGCTAACAATAGTAGTACAGCAAACTTTGCGGGCTCACAGAACGGTGGTACGGGTGATTCGGTGACGATGACATCGGATTTCTTATCGTTTACAAGCACAACGCAGCGTGACTATTCCCTCTCACTCAATGCCGCAACTCCGAACTTTAGCTTGAATGGTAATGGGTACCTCAATAGTTTTACGGCAGACGGAACAGGAACCTTCGCAAGCGACCCCGCTCCATTCTCGTCGTTTGTTCCCGAGCCTGCCAGTTTAGTGTTTGCTTTGCTGGGAGGGATCGCGCTGCACCGCCGCCGTCGCTAGAGGACGGCGGGTAGGTCGTGGCCCATGCGAGTGCGCTTGGTCTCTAGGTAGCGCGCGTTGTGCGGATTTGCTGTGATGGGCAGGGGGACACGCTCGGTGACAATGAGATCAAACCCCTGAAGGCCATCGCGCTTTCCGGGGTTGTTGGTCATGAGGCGCAGCTTGCGTAGCCCTAGATCCACGAGAATCTGTGCCCCGATCCCGTAGTCACGGGAGTCCACTTTAAAGCCCAGCATGGTATTGGCATCCAGCGTATCAGCACCTTGGTCTTGGAGGGCGTAGGCGCGCATCTTATTAACAAGCCCAATCCCACGACCCTCCTGCTCGATGTAGAGTAGCACGCCCCGACCCTCTGCGGCGATTTTCTCCATCGCGAGCTGAAGCTGATCGCCACAGTCGCAGCGTAGCGAGCCCAGCAGGTCCCCCGTAACACACGAGCTATGGATGCGACATAGAACCGGCTCGTTGGGGGTGATCTCTCCCAGAACCAGTGCTAAGTACTCGTTGTTATCCACCTCGCTAATGTAGGCGTGGGCGGCAAATGTTCCAAAACGGGTGGGAAGCTGTGCGACAGCGAGCTTCTTGACGAGTTTTTCGGTGCGACGCCGGTAGCGGATCAAGTCCGCAATCGTGCAGAGCCTTAGCCCTAGCTCCTTGGCGAGTGCTGCTAGACCAGGCAGACGCAGCATCTCGCCATCATCGCCCATGATCTCGCAGATCACTCCCACGGGCTGAAGCCCCGCCAGACGCATAAGGTCTACCGTTGCCTCCGTATGACCGGGGCGCTTCAGAACTCCCCCGTTGCGCGCCATGAGTGGGCTGACATGGCCCGGGCGGTTGAAATCAGCGGGAACTGAGATTGGGTCGGCGAGCTTCTGGATTGTTAGCACCCGATCCTGAGCGCTGGAGCCGCTTGTGGTGCCCGCTCGGGCATCTACAGCCACATGAAACGCGGTGCGCATGGCCTCCGTGTTGTCTTGCACCTGTGGCGGGATACTTAGCTCCTCTAGACGCTCCGCCATCATCGGGACGGTAATGATCCCGCTGGCGCGGCGGTTCATGAGGGTGATGATCTCGGGTGTCACAAACTGGGCCGCCATCACGAAATCGCCCTCGTTCTCGCGATCTTCATCGTCCACCAGAATGATCAGCTTACCGGCACGCAGATCCTCGATGGCATCCTCAATCCGATCAAAGTGGATATTTTCCTGGCTAGGGGAAACGGTCTGGCTCATGTACGTGGGCTCTCTTCCCAGAAGCGTCCAATTTCTCTTAGTGTGGGCATCGGGTCTTGCCAGAGCCAGGTGGGACACAGCGCCAACTGGGGGATGGCATGGCTCACAAAGACTCCATCCTGTGGCAGGATCCGTCTGTAGCGGCCATTCTCGGCGAGGCGGTAGAAAAACACACTATGATCGTCTGGATCAATAATCCAGTATTCCAGCACACCGGCTGCCTCGTATTCTTGGAACTTGTCGTTGAAGTCACGGTCGGCGCTCTCGGGGCTGACGATTTCAATGCACAGTGCTGCGGGGCCATCTAGAAAGGTGTCGTGCAGGCGTGAGAGTTGCTCCGCCGCAACATAAATCAGGTCAGGTTCTCGGCCCGATGGGCGGGTCGTCGTTTTCATAACGAAGGGAGCAAAGAGAACTTTACCTCCCAGGTTGCATTCACGATCCCACTCGTTCAGAACACTGATCAAGAAGGCGAGGAGATACTGATGAATCTTTTTGATGGGCATGAGGGAGTTACCGTCGAGATCGGTGAGAAGCAGAACATCACCTGCTACCCACTCTGCACGTACTTCATGGTGTCGTGCCCAGTCGTGGAACGCCTCAAAAGTCTCGAAGTGGAGTTTTTCCTGAGGAGGCTTCTTCTGAGACGGTTTCTCAGGGGTTACGGCTACCATCTGCGTGATGCCTCCGGCTCCGGCTCGATATAGCCGCTCCGAGCGAGTAAGTCTAGGGTGACGCCACGTCCACCGCCGGGTGCCCAGCCACCCATGAGTTTCTCGACATACTTCCCTATGATATCGGTTTCTACATTGACCGAATCGCCCGCGTGTCGGTCTTTGAGTGTCGTGTTTTCCCAGGTATGGGGGATGATCGAGAGGGAGAAAGCCTTGTCGTCGGCGTCCATTACTGTCAGTGAAATCCCGTCCACACAGACACTCCCTTTCGTCACGATATAGCGCAGTAGATCTTGGGAGGCTTCAATATAAACGAACCAGGAATCCCCGACGGGGCGAATTGAGGCGATGCGCCCGGTACCATCAATATGCCCCTGCACAATATGCCCACCGAAACGCCCATTTGTCAGGAGGGCGCGCTCCAGGTTGACGGGATCACCCACGCGACGCTGGCCTAGTGTCGTTCGGCGCAGTGTCTCGTAGACCGCCTCAAACGTGAGCTGTGGGGCCGCGATCTCGACTACCGTCAGACAGACCCCGTTGACCGCCACCGAGTCGCCGATTGCCACGTCCTCAGCAATGTGCGCTGCTGACACGCTTAACCGCACCGAGTCACGCCCGGAGTCTAGCGCCACGATTTTCCCGACTGCCTCAACAATTCCTGTGAACATGGTCTTATTGTACCGCGCTGACCGGTATACTCGGGTGGATGATGCCCCGTGATCCCTACGCCGCCCTCCGCTCCGCAAACTACCGTCTCTTTGCCCTGGGCGGGCTCGCCTCGGCGTTTGGAGGGCAGATTTTTTCCGTCGCGCTTGGCTGGGAGCTCTACGAGCGCACGCACGATCCTGGCGCACTCGGTTTTCTGGGGCTACTCCAAGCGATTCCTATCGTGGTGCTCGCGCTCCCCGCAGGTGATCTGGCCGACCGAAAAGACAGGCGGCGGATTCTTCTCTGGACACTGCCTTTTGTGTTTCTCTGTATGCTGGGGCTCGCGTGGCTCTCCTATAAGAGCGCCCCCCTCTGGAGCATCTACGCACTTCTCTTAGTGGAGTCACTCTTTAATGCGGCGGCAAACCCGGCGCGTGCAGCGCTCTTGCCACAGCTTGTCTCTCAGGAAATTCTCTCCAATGCTATTGCCTGGAACACATCGCGCTGGCAGCTTGCCTCGCTGGGGGGGCCGGCAGTGGGGGGGGCACTTCTGGCGCTGTTTCATGTCGCGTGGCCGAGCTACGTCATTGCGGCGCTCTCTTTATGGCTTTTCTGGTTCTGCGTGATTTTTCTGCGGCCCACACCACTACTGATTACCCGTGGAGCGACGGAGGGCATTGTGCACCGACTGGCGGCGGGCGCTGCCTTTGTGCGCGGGCAGCCACTGATTCTTGCGGCGCTGACACTGGATATGCTTGCTGTGCTATTTGGTGGGGCGACGGCGCTACTGCCGGTCTATGCGCGCGATATTCTTCATGTCGGCCCGACAGGGCTGGGCTGGCTCCGGGCGGCTCCGGCGGTGGGAGCACTGATCGTGGGGCTGACCATTGCCTACCGTGCCCCGCTAAAGCGGGCAGGTGTTGCACTGTTATGGGCAGTGGCGGGCTTCGGGATAGCGACCATTGTCTTTGGCCTCTCGACGAACTTCTACCTCTCGCTGCTTGCGCTCGCTCTCACGGGCGCGACGGATAACATCAGCGTGGTGGTGCGCCACACTCTCGTGCAGGCAAAGACACCAAGAGAGATGCAGGGACGCGTCTCCGCGGTGAACTCCGTATTTATCGGTGTCTCCAATGAGCTGGGGGCGGCAGAATCGGGCTACGTCGCCCGCTGGCTAGGAGCGGTGACCTCAGTGGTACTGGGTGGGATTGGAACCGTTCTGGTGGTGAGTGGGGTGGCGGCAAAATGGCCCTCTCTTCGAGGGCTTGGTTCATTGGAGAGCCTAGGCCCCGAGGAACCAAAGCCCGCCGGGGATTAAAATCCCTCGGTGGGCTAAGTTTTAGTTTTAGCGAGTGCCTTTGGCCGCTTTCTCGTCGCGAACCATCTTGTCCATGTCCGCCTTGATCTCAGCGGGACTCTTTATCTTGCTGACATCAATGCCGGTGACAAGGTTTCCCTGGGAATCACGCTCGACCGTGCTCTGGGTCTGTTTCCAGATTAGCAGGCCCAGACCAATCACGAGTAGGGCGATCACTCCAATAATAACACCTGTCGGGAGCGATTGTTTCATTGGTTCAGCGGCTCCATGACGAGGCGCACGAGATCTAGGAACTTACCGTTCTTATAGAGTGCGTGTCCATCTGCAAAGACTCCCACTGTCGCTCCCACGGCGTTCTCACCTGTTCCCCCAAACGATGCAGGGATCACCTGGGCATCTCTGACAGCAGCGTGGGCTCCGTAGGAGTCGCAAAAGGCCATGATGGTCTTGGCGGGCTGGCCCACCACTGCCATGGACTGTCCGGCAATGAAGTGGTTTTGTGGATTGTTATCGTTGTAGGGGGCTCCGAGAGACGGGCCGACAAGGCGCAGGAAGAGCTCCAAGGGGGTTCCGCCGCCGGGAGAGGGAGTTGCCCCGATTCCACCGTAGGAGTAGGCATACGATCCCATCGTATGCATCGGGAGGCCACTGCCATCGAGCGCCGGAATCGTGGGACGCAAAGTGGGGCATCCGAACATGCCTAGGTTTTTGACATAGGGTTGTAGAGTGTATTCTAGGAATAGTCCGCGAACCCCGTTTAGCGCGGGTGAGGGAACATTGATCATGTTCTGACTGAGACCTGTGGTTCGGTTGTTGTTACGCCCATCCATCATGAGCCAGGGGTAGACTTCGTCGTAGTCCTGAACATACATCATCATGGATGTACCGATCTGCTTTAGGTTGGACAGACAGGTTGTCTTGCGGGCTTGCTCTCGTGCACGGGCAAAAACAGGGAAGAGAATGGCAGCCAGAATCGCGATAATCGCGATGACGACTAGGAGTTCAATGAGGGTAAACCCTCGTGGACGATGCGGTCGTTGCATAAACGTTCCTCCAAAACAAGGTTGAGGGCTAGTTCGACATTCTACGGACTTATTCCTTGTGTGGCAAAAAATAAATTTGTCTGATACACTCGGTACTGTGCTCCAAGTGAGAGGTGACCTACTCTCACTGGTATCTGAACTGACAGCTCAAGTGGATCGTCTGCTTCTTGCTCCCTCTGCTCTTCTGTTCGCTCCCGTGCTGCACGATTTTTCCCAGGGTCAACAGGAGACTGTGTTATGCGTATTTTTGTGGGGGGCCTCCCCTATAGTGCCACCGGCGATAGCCTGCGTTCCCTCTTCGAGCAGGCAGGTGCCGTCAGCGACGCTCATGTCGTTCAGGATCGCTTCACCAACGAGAGCAAGGGCTTTGCCTTTGTCGAAATGCCTAACGATGCTGAGGCACGTGATGCGATTTCTCGCTTCAATGGTTACTCCCTTGGTGGTCGCAACCTGACCGTCAACGAAGCGCGTCCTCGTGAAGAGCGAAGCGGTGGCGGTGGTGGTGGTGGTCGCTCTGGTGGCGGCGGTGGTGGTGGTTACGGCGGCGGTGGCGGTGGTGGGCGCGGCGGGCGGTACTAGTTTTGAGTAACCCACCCTTCCTGGGTGGGCGACGTGAAATTATAGTCGTCTGTCCGGCTTGTGATTTTCGCTCAAGCATTCCGCCGTCGGCAATCAGTCGCAACGCCTATTTCTGCTCCCGTTGTGGGAAGGCAGTCGATTTGATGTCGCAACTTTCTCGTCCACAAACTCCTTCCACGGAAGGTGGCCCTGCGCCACGCCGTGATAAGGGAACATCGCGCTACAAGAGCGCACGGAAAGGTCGCCGGTAGTTCCGGTTTACTATGCCAGCTCCCGTTCCAATTCCACCTGGTGCGGCTACGGGAACGAGTGCATCGGACCGTAAGCTTTACCTTCCGTATAGTGTCTTACCCGCCCTGGTTGGTCCAGGGCGGGGAAAGATCACGTTCCACTGGTTTATCCCGGAGCGTACCGAGCCAATCGGAGACTACACAAAGCTTATTTTAGGCTACCGTGGGCTCACCGAAATTGCCTGTACACGTGCTGAGCGGCTTGTTAATGAGCTTTTTCGCGAAGAAGAGTTTCATCTATTCCGCTCTTATCTTGAGGCACGGCATGGGGTTGAAGTGCGCACGGGTATGCTCACCACCCCTCTCACTTCTGTCAAGCCAGATACCTCCACTCGCCTCGGGACACTGCGCCCTTGGCACTCCCCGGATACCGAAGATGCGTCCGAGATCCTGATCCATAAGCTTTCCGATGAAAGCAACTACACACTTCCCTTTACCGTTTGGGGAGCCTACTTGAGTACCACTCGCCCCCCGCGAAACGTTATAGTAGGAGGGTGAACCTAACCCTTGTGCTGGCCGCGACCTGCGGTCTCTTATTTTTGATCGTGGTTGGTCTTGCGCGGCGTGTTCGGCAGCTCTCTGAGCAACTTGACGCGGCAGATTTCCAGCAGCGCTCGCTCTCCACTACCTACGGACGGATCACGGAACAGTGGTTCCCGCTGATGAATCAGTACCCCTATGACCCACAGAGCTTCCGCTTTCTAGGGACACCCATTGATGGTGTCCAGTTTGAAGACGACAAAATAGTCTTTGTGGAGTTTAAAACCAATAGAAGCCAGCTCTCGAAAAGTCAGCGGCACTTTCGAGAGCTGGTCGAATCGGGCGAAGTCTATTTCGAAGAGTTTCGTTTCACGGATGATAGTAAAACTTAGCCAAAGCGACCGTTGATATAGTCGTCTGTCTCTTTCTGACTTGGTGTGCTGAAGATCTTTTGGGTTGTCGTGAACTCTTTGAGCTCCCCTTTCAGGAAGAATCCCGCATACTCGGAGACACGGGCAGCTTGCTGCATGTTGTGCGTGACAATCACAATGGTATAGTCTTTTCGCAATTCATTAATGAGCAGCTCGATCCGGTAGGTGGAGTTAGGATCGAGTGCGGAGCAGGGCTCGTCCATGAGCAATACTTCGGGAGCGACGGCGAGCGCACGGGCGATACAGAGGCGCTGCTGCTGGCCACCAGAGAGGGCAAGGGCGGACTGCTTGAGCTTGTCTTTCACTTCGTCCCAGAGCGCTGACTGATGCAGACATCTCTCCACCAGCACATCTAGATCTTTACGGCTGCGCGTGCCATGAATTCTTGGTCCATACGCCACATTGTCGTAGATACTCATCGGGAACGGGTTGGGTTTCTGGAAGACCATCCCGACTTTCTTACGCAGGAGTACCACATCCACACGCGGATCGTAGAGATCCTCACCGTCTAGAGTCAGTTTACCCGTGAGGCGCGTGCCCTCAATGAGGTCGTTCATACGGTTAATCGTCCGTAGAAAAGTGGACTTGCCGCAGCCCGACGGTCCGATAAACGCTGTGACACTCTTGCGGGCTATGGGAAGTGTGATCCCCTTTAGTGCCTGGAAATTCCCATAGTGAAAATCAATATTCTGCGCGGCGATACAGATGTCCATAGGAGCATCTGGTAGATCATGAGAATCAATGGAGGCGATAACGCTTGGGTAAATCTCCTCATCTTTGTTATTATTTACGTTCATCTTCATTTTTACTTATCTTCCTGCATCCGGCTTCGAGTTGCGAGGCGAGCGACTATACTCATTAGGAGCACCATCATGATCAGGGTTAGTGCTGCAGCCCACGCGATCTGGTTATGCTTTTCGTCCACATCGGTGGCGTACTTAAAGAGGCGCAGAGGAAGCGCATCCACCTGGCCGTCCATCTTCCCCATAAACTCATTGCCTAAGATGGTAAAGATCAGCGGCGCGGTCTCACCTGCCACCCGTGCGACGGCAAGTAGGATTCCGGTGAGAATGCCACCCCGAGCTGCCGGGAGAACTACTGAGAGCATTGTCCGCCAGCGCGTTGCTCCCAAGCCGAGTGAGGCTTCGGCGAGGGCACTTGGGACTAAGCGTAGCATTTCCTCTGTAGTGCGCATGATCAGTGGGAGCATCATGATCGCCAGCGCAACTCCACCTGCCCAGCCGCTGTAGCCTTTTCCCGGATAGGCTTGGGAGATTGGCAACACCAGTGCGGCATAGACAAAGATACCGATCACAATTGAGGGAATGCCATTGAGGACGTCGGTGAGAAAGCGGACAGTATGGGCGAATATCCCTTTGGATTCTTGCTGATAGATGCCGCCTAGGATACCAATGGGCACCGCAATGGTGCAAGCAACTCCGAGAATTTGTAGTGTCCCACGAACGCTCTGCGCAAAGCCGTCGCCATCCCCCGACGCTACAGTAAAGAGTGTGAGGTTCAGATGGCTGATCCCTCGCACGGCGAGAAAGTAGAGCACTAACCCCAGCACTGCAATGCCCACTAACGCACCGAGGCTACAGAGCGTGAGCATGGTAAGACTCTGGGCACGGCGTAACTTTACTCGGCTGTCGGCGGCGTAGAGACTCATTTGTTCACGCTCTTTCCGGTGTAGCGCACGAGGATACGGGCAAGTGTATTGATTAGAACCGCGACAAGAAAAAGCACGAGGCCGATCTCGATGAGTGCTGAGGTGCTGAGCCCTGGCTGTGCCTCATTGAACTTATTGGCCAGTGCACTTGACATCGTGTAGCCAGGCTCAAAGAGATTGAGGCTAATCCCCGAGTCCGTTTGGGCGGGCTGATTGCCAATGACCATGGTGACTGCCATCGTCTCCCCAAACGCACGCCCCAAACCAAGCATCACTGCTCCGATGATTCCCGAGCGCGAGTAAGGTAGCACGACTTTGGAGATCGTCTCCCACTTGGTGCCGCCAAGCCCGTAAGACGCCTCGCGCTGGGCTTTGGGGATCGCCTGGAGAATATCGCGGCTGACAGCGGTGATAAAAGGCAGGATCATGATCGCTAGGATTACTCCTGCGGTGAGCATTGAAGGTCCGTAGCCAGCACCTGAGAATAGTGGAATATTCTTTCCCGCGAGAGGCGTCATGAGCTTGTCACGCAGAAACGGGGTCAGTACAAAGATTCCCCAGAGGCCGTAGACCACGGAGGGAATCGCCGCGAGCAGCTCAATGAGAAAGGTGATCGGGGTGCGCAGCCATTTTGGGCAGAGCTCGGCCAGAAAGATCGCCGCACCGAGGCTGATAGGAACCGCCAGAAGCAAGGCAATCAGTGAGGAGTAGAGCGTCCCAAACAGAAAGGGCCAGATACCGTAGATACCCGCCGCATCGTCCCATACGGAAAGCGTAACAAACTTAAAACCGGTCGCCTGAAGGCTCAGTCGGGACTGCCAAGCCAGCGTGGTGGCAATCCCGACGATGAGCACAAAGAGGACGAGGGCCGAAAAGCTTAGCACTGCCAGGTAGATCTTGTCTCCTGGGCGACTCTTTCCCGTGGTGAGGGTTAGGGCCACGAGGGCCTAACCTCCGATTTTCTTAAGTGCGTCGAGAACACGGCTCTGAACACCTACAGGGAGCGGTGCATAGTCGGATTTTGCTGCTGATTTCTGGCCTGTGGTCAAGCACCAGCGAAGAAATTTCTTGACTTCGGGCTTTGCATCGGGGTAGACCAGAATCCAGGTGAAGCCAGTGATCGGGTAGCCATTGGGATCGCTGGTATTGGTTGCCATTGCGCAGAAATCTTCAGGAAGCTTAACCCCAGCCGCCGCTGCCGAAGTACTTGCCAGTGTGGGCGAGGAGAAGTTTTTCTTCGCATTCTGGACATGGGCATACGTGATGGCGTTCTTATCGGCAAACGCAAGCTCAACATAACCGATTGCTCCGGGAGTCTGCTTAATAAACGCGGCGACGCCCGGGCTGCCTTTACCTGCAAGCCCACCTTTTGTCCAGTTGACGGATTTCCCCTCGCCGATTCCTGCTTTAAACGCGGGGCTGACTTTAGCTAAGTAGTTGGTGAAGATCGCTGTGGTCCCCGAGCTATCAGAGCGGCTGATAGTAACAATCCGGTTTGCAGGAAGCTTGATGCCGGGGTTCAATCCTCCAATACGTGGATCGTTCCAAGCAGTGATCTTATGCAGAAAGATATCCGCGATCACGGCTCCTGTGAGCTTAAGGCCATTGGGAACCCCCGGGGCATTGTAGGCCACGGCGACAGCACCTGCGCACATGGGAAGGTGCAGGATTTTGGGAGCTCCCTGGCGCTCCTCGGCGTTCATGGGGCTATCCGAGGCACCAAAGTCAACGGTCTTTGCGGTGATGGCCTTGATGCCTCCTCCTGAGCCGATTCCCTGGTAGTTAACGGCAGCTCCGCCTGAGGCTTTGTACTCTTTTGCCCAGTTGTTGTAGAGAAGCTCTGGGAACGTGGCGCCCGCTCCGGATATTTGGGCCTGTGCGGTTGCCGTCAACGCAAGTGGCAGAAGTGTGAGTGAAAATTTAAAGTTTCGCATAGCTAGATTTATGATAAGTGTTTTTCAGTGGGCTTAATTTAAGCCCACTTTAATACGTGATTAAGCTTCGTTTAAGAAGTGTTTCTTTAGTACTCGACTTGGATCTCACCGATGACCTGGCCGAGTTTTTTTCGTGCCGCTGTGCCTGCCGCTGCTGATGGATCGTAGGGGGTGAGTCCCTGGACATACCAAAGTCGCAGGCGGGTCCCAGGAGAAAGCTGATGCAATACACCACCCTGGATAGTTTTGCGCCGGTATTCTCCTGGAGTGAGGCCCGCGACGGTCTGGCTGGTGGGATCAAAGACATCGTAGGTGAGAGAAGCGACGGTATGGGCGGCGACGGGCTGGCGTACGGTGGCATACCAGGCATGGACTTTATTGCCCGCCAGATAGAGCGAGCGATCTGGCGTGACATCGTAGCGGCCATCTATGCGCTCGTAGCGCACCTCCGTGCCGTTCTTACCGACCCAGCGGGTTTCAAGAGCCGTCATGCGGCGGGCGGCGTTCTTAAAGTCCGCGACCGTTGTTCCTACGGGCACACTGGCACGGGCGGGCCACTGCCCATCGTAGCGGGATCCGCCCACAAAGACATCTCCGTTCTGGGTGGGAATACGCTGCTCAACCCGTCCCATGAACGTCAGATTTCCGTTGATAGGGCGCTGGCCAGCATTGTCGCGACCCTCGCCGTTAAAGAGCCCGAAGTAGCTGGTGGCCCGCTTGGCTTTGTAGGTGAACATCGCCCCCTGATCGCGATCCTGGTTTAGGAGAAATGGAATGACGGTGCCAGGAGTAATAGTTCCGCCGGTTGCGGAGACAGTGTCCTTAAAAATAAAATTGGCATTGCTGCTGTCCGAGAAACCGAGGGCACGCTCAGGGGCTTCACGAATGCGGCTACTAGAGGGCAGGATATAGGTGAACTGCGGCGGGAACTGACCGACGCGAAGCTGCCAGTTGTGAGGCAGGCCGCTCTTAATGTCCACGTACATATCGCGCATATGAAGTGGTCCGGCCGTGCCAAAGTCGAACTGAAAAGCGAAGGCATCTTTAGGATTCAGCACCCCATCGAGCTTAAAACGCCCCCGTCGCAAGATAAAGCCCTGTGAGGCTCCGCCGACATGGGGTGCTCCCGTGGTAGGCCGCGGCCCTGCTCCGCCTCCCCCTTGGTTTTTAAAGAGTGTAGCATCCCCGATCAAAGCATCGTAGCGAAGCTGGAGGTAGCCACTGACCTTGAACTTGGAGAGAGCCTCAAGTGCTTTCTGCTGATCCGCAGTGAGCGTGTGTACTTGAGGAGCTTTGGCCGGAGGGGCCTGGGCAAAGACGAAAGGAGCGGAGGCAAATGTCAGAAGAAATGTTGCCGGGAGATTAAAAGAGTGTTTCATTCTGAGTGGTAGTTTAAGACGAGGTAAAACTATTTCTGTTAAGCGAGGATTAAGCACTGATTTCTTAATCAGATCAGGTGCATTGACTCTATATTTAACAAATGCTTAATATAGGGCGATGGAGAGAGTGCGATCATAGAAGTAGCTATGGACATTACAACAATCAGCCTTCTGGTGCTCTGCCTGGTGATCGCGCTGGGCTTTGAGTTCGTCAATGGGTTTCACGACACCGCCAATGCCGTCGCGACTGTGATCTACACCCGCTCCCTCAAGCCAACCATTGCCGTGCTCTGGTCAGGTATGGTCAACTTTCTGGGGGTGATTAGTGTCCTCGGTGCCGGTGCAGGCGTCGCCTTTAAGATCGTCGGGCTGATTCCCACAGATATGTTGGTGGGAGCAAGTGGCGCGATGGGGATCTGGATGCTCCTCTCGATTTTGATCACCGCTGTTCTCTGGAATCTAGCGACGTGGTTTATTGGCCTACCCGCCTCAAGCTCACACACGCTGATCGGCTCGATCACGGGCGTCGGAATTACTTGGGGAATACTCGCTCACAAAGATGTCAACCTCGAAAAATTCTACGACACCCTCAAAGGGCTTGCCGTCGCCCCACTGATTGGCTTCTGCGTGGCCGCCCTGATCTTTCTGGGAATGAAGCTGCTCATCAAGCGCCCTGAGCTGTTCCAGTCTCCTGAGAACATGGAAGACCACGCGCCGCCGCCTTGGCCGGTTCGTTTGCTCCTGATCGGAACCTGTACGGGAGTGAGCTATGCGCATGGCTCCAACGACGGCCAGAAAGGCATCGGTTTGATGATGCTGGTTCTGATCGCACTAATGCCGAGCCAGTTCACGGTCAACCCGAACTTCAACGCCGAGAAGATCGCCAGCACGCTCAGCGTGGTCAAACAGGTCGAAACTCTTGTTGAACGGGTAGAGATTAGCAAGGACGAGAAGGCTGCTGAGGCCGACAAGCGCCTCCACAAAATTGAGGAGCTTCTTACTAACCATGCCACTCTCACGGAGCTACCGCTTGCCAGCCAAGCTGAGCTGCGTAAGGAAGTCCTGAAGGCCGCATCCGCACTCAAGAAAGTCGCCAAGATTAAGGGACTTAGTGCCGATGACAAAGAGCTGCTTGATAAGGGACAAAAAGAGATCAAAGCCACGGTTGAGTTTGTCACGCCTTGGGTAACCGTAGCGGTTGCCATTGCGCTGGGAATCGGGACAATGTTTGGCTGGAAGCGTATTGTCGTAACGGTTGGGGAGAAGATTGGTAAGGCCCACCTGAACTATGGCCAGGGAGCTGCCGCGGAGCTAACCGCGATGCTTACGATCATGGCCGCAGATCGGCTTGCCGCCCCCGTCTCGACCACGCACATTCTTTCGTCAGGAATCGCAGGCACAATGGCGGCTAATAAGTCCGGGCTTCAGTTCAAGACAGTTCGTAATATTCTAATTGCCTGGGTACTGACTCTCCCTGTGACAATGTTAGTCTCTGGCCTGATTTTCTGGCTTACCGCAGGTCGGTATATCCACTAGCCCCCAAACCCAAAAAGGCCCGCCTGCGAGATTGCTCGCAGGCGGGCCTTTTTATTTGCTTAATTTACTCGTCGTCGCGGTCTTTGCCGGCCTTCCGACAGATGATCTTGATCGGTGTGCCTTCCAGGCTGTAGGTCTTGCGGATCTGATTCTCTAAGTAGCGCTGGTACGAGAAGTGCATCAGCTCCGGGTCGTTGACGAACAGCACAATGGTCGGTGGCTTGACGGCGGCCATCGTCGCGTACTTTACTTTCAGCGAGCGGCCCTTGGTGTTGTAGGGACGAGAGTCTACCGCATCGCGAACGAGTCGGTTGAGCTCCCCGGTGGGAATGCGCATCGCGTGGTTGTTGGCGGCGGCGATGGCCGTCTCCAAAAACGCACCGATTCCCGTAGATTTAAGCGCCGAACAGTAGGCTACGGGGGCATACGGGGCAAACGGTAGCTCGTCGCGCAGCTTCTGGGTGAAGATTCGCATGGGGTTCTTGCCTGTATTCTCTTCGAGGATACCCTTGCGACCAACATCCCACTTGTTGACACAAATAACGCTGGCTTTCCCATCCTCGTGGGCCATGCCTAGAACACGCTTATCGCCATCAAGAAGCCCTTCGATACTATCAATCACGGTAATGGCAACATCGCAGCGCTCGACTGCACGCTGGGCGCGGAGCACGGAGTAGTACTCAACCGTACCCTGGATCTTGCCCGAGCGTCGAATGCCCGCAGTGTCAATTAGTAGAAGGCGCTTGTCCTCGAACTCAAAGTAGGTATCAATGGCATCGCGTGTGGTTCCGGCGATGGGGGAGACAATGGTGCGCTCTTCCCCAAGAATCGCATTGACCATAGACGATTTACCCACGTTTGGACGCCCGACAAGCGCGATCTTGATCGTCTCCGTGTCGTCGTCTTCGGGTTGCTCGGGTGGAAATGCAGCAACGACTTGGTCCAGGAGATCCCCAACACCCCGGCTGGAGATTGCGGAGACCGGGTAGATCTCTCCGAGGCCGAGGCTATAGAACTCCATCGCCTCCTGATCGCGGATTGGGTTGTCGGACTTATTGACCACCACAAAGAGCGGCACGTCCACGGCACCCCGTAGCTCGTTGGCGAGCTCCTGGTCGTTGGGTGTGACTCCTTGGGCGGCATCACAGAGCATCAAAATGACGTCTGCCTCTTCCATCGCAATCTCGGCTTGGATACGCACCTGTGCCTGCATGGGATCGTCTTCGTCCATGCTGATTCCCCCGGTATCAATGAGGGTGTAGTTGCGCCCGTTCCACTCGCCCTCAGCATAGAGCCGATCGCGTGTGATTCCTGGGGTGTCCTCCACAATGGCAATTCGCTTGCCGGTGAGACGATTAAAGAGAGTAGACTTGCCGACGTTGGGGCGGCCAACGATGGCGACAATGGGCTTTGACATAAGGAACCGCCTCCTTTCAGACAGAATTTGGGCCGCCTGGCAATACGCCACGGCGGCCCATCCTGCCAGTATATCACGCCCGCCGCCGTCTCCCCAGCAGTGCTAAACCGGGCAGCAGCAGGGCAAGTGCAGAGGGCTCCGGTGCGCTGGCTCCCGAGAGACTAGACACGGAGAAGTTATCGAACTGGGCGCTCTGGCTGGCGGCACTGTTGTAGTTCCAGGCATAGCCAAAGTGAGTGAGCGGTGTACTGGTAAAGGTCGTGTCGGCCAGAGCGCTCCCAATCTGAGTCGCGATGCTTGTTGGGTCGCTCCACGCACTCGCTCCGTCATCACGGACAAACAAGCGCCACTCATTGCTACTGGTGGTATAGCTTACCTTGACACTGAAGTAGTCCGCGAAGCCCGCGAGATCCGCAGCACCGCTGGAGATCAAGGTGGTCAGGTTGCTGTCGGCATCCAGGCCCCCTGAGAAGCGCACGAGTCGGATTGGATCGGGGCTGCCCGGGTTGCCGTAGGCGATTGCATAGCCACTGGCACTCATCAGGTCACTGCCTGTCGCGCCTAGCACCACCGCAAGGCTGTAGGTTCCTGCCCCAAAACCTCCGGGATCGCTTGCCCGATTACTCTTGGCATTGAAACACCAGCTCAGCTCCCCAGAGTTTGTACTCAGTACGCTTTGAAATCCGGTGAAGCTAGTCGTTTCTCCCGTGACAAAGACCCGCCCACTGGCATTCGCTGCTGCTGTGGCATCGTTGGTCAGTCGCAGAAACTGGCTGGAGGCGAGGCTTGCGCCGCCGTCACCCGCGGTGACACTTGTCAGGTAGGTGGTCGGTGCGCCCGTCGTGAGGCTGACGCGGTTGAAGTCATCGGTAAAGAGAGTCGTTGTCTGGGCCGTTGCGGGCAGGGAAAAGACGAGGCCGCCGGTCAGGGCGAGAGCGATGCAGTTGATACGATTCAGGTTCATTGGTTTCTCCGGCCATAGAACGGTTGAGAACCCTCGAATCTTATAAAATGCGGAAATTATTTTTTCGTTGGTACAATAGGCACATGGATCCACTGGCAGTGACGCGGCGGCATTTTCTCAAGAACTCCACCCTCGGGCTGGGAGCACTGGGACTGGGAAGCTTGGAGGCCCCTCTCTCCCTCAATAGTGGGGGGATCCACTCCTTTGCACCTAAAGCAAAGCGCGTGATCTATTTGTTTCAAAGTGGCGGACCGGCGGCGCAGGATTTATTTGATAACAAGCCGCTACTGAGAGAAAAACACGGGCAGCCCCTTCCTGATTTTGTGCGGCGCGGCCAGCGTCTGACGGGAATGAGTGCCAATCAGGCAGAGCTGCCGCTGGCCGGATCCGCATTTAATTTTGTGAAGGCGGGTAAGTGCGGTATGGAGCTCTCTGAGGTCATGCCCGAGACTGCCAAGATTGCCGATGAGCTGTGCCTGGTGCGCTCGATGTGGACGGAGGCGATCAACCACGACCCGGCGATTA
Organism: Armatimonas sp.; assembly: GCA_031387365.1. Taxonomy (GTDB): domain Bacteria; phylum Armatimonadota; class Armatimonadia; order Armatimonadales; family Armatimonadaceae; genus Armatimonas. The sequence goes on from JANNDD010000980.1 coordinate 19,847, forward strand.
CGTTTTTCCAGACCGGTAGCCAGATCGCGGGTCGCCCGTGCTTGGGCGCGTGGGTGAGCTACGGCCTCGGCTCGATGAACGAGAACCTCCCGAGTTTTGTGGTGCTGGTCACAGCGAATCAAGGCGATCAGCCGCTCTACTCACGTCTCTGGGGTAGTGGTTTTCTGGATGCGCGCTACCAAGGGACGCAGTTTCGCGCGGGTAAGAACCCTGTGCTTTACCTGACGAACCCCGAGGGCGTCTCGAACCAGAGCCGCCGTGCACTTCTCGACACACTGGGACAGCTCAGCAAGCTCCAGTCCCAAGCGACGCTCGATCCGGCGATTGAGAGCCGCATGGCGCAGTACGAGCTTGCCTACCGGATGCAGACCAGTGTCCCCGAGGTCACCGATGTGTCTAAAGAACCCGACGAAACGTTTGCGCTCTACGGCGAGGATGCCCGCAAGCCCGGAACGTTTGCCGCCAACTGCCTGCTGGCGCGGCGTTTAGCGGAAAAAGGCGTGCGCTTTATCCAGCTCTACCACCAGGGCTGGGATCACCATGGCGGACTTCCGGGCGCGATGCGCGGTCAGGCAAAGCTCACCGACAAAGCCTCCGCCGCACTGGTTCTCGATCTCAAGCGGCGCGGGATGCTCGACGACACACTGGTGATCTGGGGAGGGGAGTTCGGGCGGACGAGCTACTCGCAGGGGAAGCTCGCCAAGAACGACTATGGCCGCGACCACCACCCACGCAGCTTCTCGCTCTGGATGGCAGGCGGGGGAGTCAAGCCCGGCTTCACCTACGGCCGCACCGACGACTACGGCTACAATATCGCCGACGCCCAGGGCAACCCGCTTACTCCAAGCAAAGACCACTTCACCCCCGGCGTCGTGCACGTCCACGATCTCCAGGCAACCATTCTACACCTTCTGGGTTTTGATCACACGCGCCTCAGCTACCGCTACCAAGGCCGAGACTTCCGCCTCACCGACGTGCACGGGCACGTCGTTAAGGATTTACTGGCGTAGACTGCGGCGTGCGTCCACCGATTGGAAATCCGCGTCTACAATGGCTTCGTGCCTCAGCCGCAAAGCCCGTGCCGGGCTAAAATCGGTCGAAGTACCTGGAGCGAAGGACGGCGATTGTTACGATGAGCGACGCGAGGCAGCATCCCAGCGCGAGGGAGGGATTGGTTTTCTTAAAGACGGTGAAGAGTGCAAAAAATACAAGCCAACTCAGGATCGCCGTAGCCGATTTAAGTAGCTCACCGAGAGTCATCACTCATTGAGTATACACACGCAAGAAAATCCATGCCATTCTCACCTACTCCAGAAGTCTTTGAAGATCGGCATAGTGTACATAGATCGTGCGCTTCCCGATTATCCGATAAGCCTTGAGCCGCCCGGAGCGAATGTAGGCATTGATCGTTGACTGAGGCTTTTGGAGGTAGTTTCCCGCTTGCTCTATCGTCAGAAACTCGTTCCTTGGAGAGAGGTTGTCTCGTTCTTCAATTTGCATTAACTAGGATTGTATAGCAACAAGAAAGCCCATGCCAACCTCCCCTCGGGAGCCCGGCACGGGCTTTGCGGCGCGAAGCGCCATTGCTGACGCCCAATTTTATTGGGCGGACTACAATCCCAGCGCCTTCTTCACCAGCCCCGGAATAT
>JANNDD010000764.1:0-4423 GCA_031387365.1 Armatimonas sp.
AGCGACCGCGACCTCAACCGCGCCCGCGCCCTCGCCTTCAACCTCGCCAGCGACCTCGCCCGCGACCTCGCCCTCACCAGCGACCTCGACCGCGCCCGCCCCCGCGCCAGCGACCTTAGCCGCTGGCGCGGTATAAAAGGAATAGCCGTGGAATCTGAACTAAGATTTCATGAACTCCCTTCTACGATTTCACGTCTTGTTCTTGTTGCCACTTCATCAGAATCATCTTCCCAGACGCCACTTCACGCGTTGATGAAAGCATCCAACGAAGCGGCGATCTTCCAGACTAAACAACGGACTGATGTCCTTATCGAGGCTCTGGAAACAGATCACTCTAGCGGAAAAACAACGCCAGACTTGCTCCATCCCCTCTGGCCCGCTCTTGCCCGCTATAGTGCGGGGATCGGAACCGACGCGGATGCAGCATGCCTCCTCGACCTTGCTATACACCCGGAACAATGTGAAGCGCCGCTGTCTTGGGCGCTCCAATTCATGATTCGTGGCGACATCATCATGCCTGATGGTAATATCATCCTCCTTGACGAACTTTGTGCTGAAGCAGGCGTCGAGCCTCTACCCCTCCTGGAAAAGCCCCTTCTCGGGCTTCGTGTTATCCCTGAAGACCAGTAACCGAGGGGTCTGACAATCATTGATCCTGTTGGCGAATAGCTCTCATAAATGGGGGCAAGAGCCGGGGATCTCCCTCTGGCGAGGTGGCCCTCTCAGATCAACAAGACGCTGTGAATTCGCCAACAACATCAATGATTGTCACTGACCGATTAAGAAAGGAGTCATGCCAATCGGCTCTTCCCGCTTCCCCTTACGGCGAAGCTCCCAACTGCGGGATACTTTCGTTAGGTGAATATGCCAACCGATCAACCCTTGTGTGTAGGGCGGGAGGTCATCACACCAGGTGCTGAATACGTTGACCGGCACGAGGAGAATTTGATCCACAGAGCCACAGGCAAAGGCAACGAAACCTTGCTGGGCGTGCTGAACGGCATCAAGATGCCTGTCGTAGATGGTGAACCAGTAGCGCTCGCCGGTATCCCTCTCACTGGCGTAGTCTTTCGAGGACAAACAACACACGCGAACCACGCCATCGCGTGAAGTCCCAAGAGTTCCCTTGAGTTTCCCACGCTCGCGACCGAGATGCACAAAGATGGCATCAAAACAACTTGAGCGATCTGGTGGCACATTGTCTTCCTGTGCTGTTTTCCCCCCTGAGACGGGAGGAGGTGGCGTTGAAGTAGATGCTGATGGGGCTCTTTCCTCTATCCCACTGGGAGAAAAGCCCTGATTGCGGCTTTCGGCTCCGCGGGTCAATGCCTTGATCGCCTCAATGTCCTCACCAGTCAGATCCCCAAGACCTGCCGCCCGCCAGGCGATCTCGGTTGCTTGCTCCAATAGATCCTCAGCTAGATCCGTTCGTGTTGTATTGAGTTTGTCGGCAAGTACCCCAATTTGATAGTGACGCACTACACTAATGCGGCAACTCAATTGGCGTTGAACTCCATCGAACTCGTCGCGGCTCTTTGTCAATGCGAGACGCCGCTTGATCTCATTCTCAATGTCAGATGTTTCCACAAGCTTTCCTTTCCTTACTAAATAGCTTGTGTGAATTACACCATGAAAATACATAAAATGCAATCTCTACACAAAAACATATAATATGTTTTTGTGTAGAGACCCATCCCACACGGCCAGCAGCTCATTCGCCAAAAGCATGAGCGGGGAATTAATCCGCACTTAGTGGGTATCTTTGCCCTCGGCTGCCTACCTGCCCAGGTTAGGGCACTAGTGAGGCGCTGGGGGCGATTCTGCGCCCTTGCCTGGATTAAGTGTCCTGAAGTCTAAGTTTAGTGTCTCGAAAGTAAAGTTTAAGGACACATACTAATGTTTGGCAAACGCCATACTGGAGGCTTCCCCTCTACAGCGTTCTGACGATCCAGCCACCACCAAGCTCTCTTTGAGCTTACCAACCAGCGTCTGACGAAGGTTTTCAGGCGCTCGCTACTTTCTGGGAAGTGTTTGCTTCTCAGGCTCTCCTGCGTCTGCGTCCCTCGCTGGCCTTCTCAATGGGCATCGTGCCCCGTCTCCGTCACCAGCACCTGGTGACGGAGACGTACTGCCCGAGCTGGTCGCCTTGCTGCCCGAACCCGAAAGCGCCATCTTTCCGTTGCCGAGGTGTGCAACAGTCGGTGCATCGCCCGGCATGGTGCGCTGCGCACCTGTGCCGCTAGAGCTTGCCTTAGGGCGCTTGGACTGCGCAATTTCATCACGCAAGCGATTACGGCTCCAGCCCTCGATGCTCGCCTTATCTAGCCATCCGGACTGCTCTAAAGGGTGAAGTGGGGCTACCTCGATGTGGTGAGAAAGTGATAGTTTGTCCCGCCGGCGGGACAATTCAACCTTCCCTGCGACGGAGCAGATATTACGTAGCGTCTGGTAATCCAGCCCTGTTGCCTCTATTGCTGTTTGGTACTTGCCGCCGTAGCGCTTCTCACCATAGTTGAGAGCATCGGCTACCGCCCACTTCAAGCCCTGGTCGGCGCTGGCCAGATTGCCAATGAGCGAGCACCAGGCATCGTAGCTGATGCCCTCGGGCCGTTTGTAGTCCGCTAGGTGCAAAATGATACTAAATGATACTAAAAACGATACCCCCCTCCCTAATCACAGAGCTGGGGAGGGGGGCGGTTTCTGCCTGATACTAGAGCGACTCCAGCGGGGTGATGAGCGACTCCAGCCAGCGTTCCAACTCGTCGCGGTGAACGCGCTTGACTCCGGGAATGCGCATGATGCGTAGCTGGTTGGCACGAATTGCCGCATCGAGTTTTTCACGCTCCATGTTCGCGAGCCAGGATGCTTGCTGAATCGTCAGCGTTCGCACGGAGCCAAGTGCCCGCAGCTCGTCTACCGAAACCTCGTCTGTTAGTACCATTACTCGACGCCCTCTTGCACTACGAGTGCCACAAGCGAGAGCAGAGTGAGAATGGCTTCGTTTTTGTTTATGTCTTGTGCCGCGTACCAGTGAAGCCCACCAAGCTGAAATGCGGCGCGGGCTGTCCAACAATGGCTGAGATCCATATCACATCCAACATGCCAGAGCCTGCTCGCAAGGTCTACGAGCATCTCGGGGTCTTCGTCCACGCTAGGGAGAAGCGCGGGGAGAGGACTGTAGGAGCAGGCAGCATCAAGCGTGGGAACGTTCGCTGACGAACAACAGCGAATCTGCTCCAGAAGTGTGCGGAGCTGCTGGAGATTTGCCTCAGTAAAAACCTGAGCATCGGCCTTAAGGGTAGTATAGTCTGCGCTCGCTGGCGCGGTATTCTGATCTTGGTTCACGAGAATCACCTTTCTGGTGGGCTGATGGGGAGGGAGAGTTTACAAGGTTCGCCCCTCCCCAACTTCTATAAGCTACTGGGTTTTCTACGGTCTGCTATGGGCGCTTATGGTAGGACGGTCGGTGTTCTGCCCGCGTGATCGCCTTACACAAGCTGGCTTGAGCTTGGTAGCTCCGGCTCTTGCTCACCTCCTTCCTGCTTCTCTGGCATAGAGTCCTGGCCTCCTGTGCCTGGCTTCGCCTTCGATTGCCGTATGCTGAACTTCTCCTCACTGGGCTTGTACTCCATGCCCGGCAGAACCTCCCCGGTCTTGGCGAAGTGGGCTTCCGCGTGCTTGCGGTAGGCGCTCACGTCGACGCTAGTGGTCGTCATGCCGAGGGTTCGCGCTATGTCGGCGGCGGTCTGTCTATCTGTGAGCTGAAGCGCTCCGGGTTGCTCTCGGAAAGCTAGAACGCCGTAGGGAGTCGTTACGCTCTTTCTATGCAGGCGCTCGGCCTCCTCCCGTGCCACTTCCCGCACTTGGGCAGCGTAGAGGAACTCCAGCCCGCGCTTATCGGTCTCGATCTGCTCGATCATAGCCGCGCAGTTGGCGGTGATGGTCTCCAGCTCGATCTTCACGGCGGCGATACCGGCGTCTTTTTCAAGGAGCTTCTTGAGGTACCAGCTCACGCCGGTCATGTCGGTGATCTGGAAGCGAAGGGCGGAGCTACCAAGCTCCGACAGGTTCGAACCTTCGCCGAAGCGCTCGGGCTGGAGCTGCTCGTCTTTGGGTGTCGGTGTTGTCTTTTCCATGGTCAGGGTTCCTCTCGGGGTCAGTGGGGGAAGCTGCTCGCCTCCCCCTGGGGTTATCAATACTGCGGGTCGTCTCCGTCCTGTTCGTTCTGCTCGCGGAGACACTCGCGGCAAAGCTCGGTCGTCTCGCTCTCGGTGCCGTCGCTCTGGTGGCAATAGAACGGGTGTTCAAACTCGGCATTGGGAAACCAGGTCTCACAGGAGCGGCAATACTTGTTCTCGGCGTTGTGCTTGGCGCAGGTGGGGCAGAGTCCTTCTGCCTTGTCGCCCTGGCCGCGTGTCCAATC
>JANNDD010000034.1:0-6054 GCA_031387365.1 Armatimonas sp.
GAATCAAGAATGTGCTTGACACGCAGCTCCATGCTGCCCACCGCCGCCATGCCCGGCGCGAGTGAGTTTGCTCGGCCCACTTTTAGGATTTCGAGCAGGTGCGCCGCGTAGTCCGGGCCAGAGACGCCCGAGAGCAAGACCTGATCATCGCAGGCACGCTCGCTCTCAGCACGCAGTCGCCGACGGAGCCACCACGCGCCGGGCTGGAACCAGCAGAGGGCACAGACCACTTCGGCAAGCAGGTGCCAGAGCCAGTCGCGGCGAGCGATGTGGGCTTTCTCATGGCGCAGAGCACTCTGGGCGACGGCAGGGTCGCCTGTAAGCAGCGTAGCAGGAAGCAGGATCACGGGGCGGCGCACTCCCCAGGTCAGTGGCGTGATGACGCGCTCACTCACCAGAACCTCCGTGCCCAGAAGTATCGTGCGCTGGCTTCGCTTTGCCAGCCCACGCAGACGAACCAGCGCCACGGCGAGGCGTAGGAGCAATATTGCCGCTCCCAGTGCCCAGCAAGCCAGAACCCACCAGAACGCCCCGAACCCACCCGGCTTCGCTCGTTCCTCACTTCGCCACCCTCCCTGTCCCATGGAGGGTTTAGAAATCCCCGCTCCTTCTCCCATTCTCTGCTCTGAGGGAAGGGGCAGGGGGATGGGTTCTGGAGCCGGGGGAATGGGTTCAGGAAGTACCACAGGCGCGACGGGCGCAGCAATCACAGTGGGTTTGGTAGCTTCTAAAAGTGGCAGCGGCGGGAGAAGCTCCTGAACCAGCGGCAACGTCAGCAAGCCACAGAGCGCAAGCGTGCAGAGCAGGTGCCTATAGGTCGCGGCGGCGCGGCGCAGGAGCAGGAGCGCTAGGGCAATCAAGAGGCACAGGAGAGTGCCGCGAACGAGCAGTTCCGTAAAAAAGAGCAACATCGCTTTAGTTTCCTTTCTGACGTGCCTCAGTAATCAGCACCGCGAGGCGCTCTAAGTCGTCATCGGTGAGCTTGCGCTCGTCGTCGGTGAGCAGCGCGGCGACCACTTGCTCAGGGCGACCTCCGAAGAACGTCTCCATGAGCTTGGTGAGTGCCTCACGGGCCACGGGGGGGCGGGCATTGACGGGGTGATAGATGTACTTTGCCCCGTCCTGTGTGTGCGTCACGTGGCCCTTGTCTTCCAGGATGCGCAGAAACGCACGGACGGCGGAGTAGCTGGGCGGGTCGGGCAGCTCGGCCAGAACGTCGGTGACGGACGCTCCCCCACGTCGGTAGAGCGCCTCTAGGATCTGCCGCTCGCGGCGGCTCAGTTTCTCGGTAAAGTGCATAAACAGTGCTAATCCTTTAGCATAATGCTAACAGATTAGCACTAATCCTTGCGTTTGTCAAGAGGCAAGGTAAAATCGCTTTATGCCTGACGAGACCTGGCTGCGTTCCCCCGACGGCCTGACGCTGCTGCGCCCGTTTGCCAGCTCCCCTTACCCGCATCCCAGTCGGGCGCAGGGCCACACCTACCAGGGGAAACTCTTTGATGCCATAACCCACTACTCCGATAGCACGGTCGGGCTGGTGATCCCTGCGGGCTTTCGGCCCTCGCAAAGCACCGATTTTATTATCCATACCCTCGATCTGCTCCACGATGAAGTCCTCATGAAGCGCAACTACTTCGAGCTTTTCCTAAAAACGGGCGAAGCATAGGCGAGAGTTTAGGTACAATGCCCCTTAATCATGTCCAAATACGATGCCCTCTTGCCCCACTGGGATCTCTCGCCACTTTTTACCGAACTTGATACCCCAGAGTTTCTTGCAGCCTTCGCGGCGGTTCTGACACAGACGCAAGCCCTTGAGACACTCTTCACTCAAAAGAATATCGCCGCGCGAACCCAGAGCGCCCTCACCGACGAGGATATCGCCGCCTACGAGGCGGCAACCCATGCCTTCAATGTGCTCTACAACGACCTGCGCCGGGTACGTGCCTACCTCGGCCTCCGCGTTTCGACCAACTCGCGCGATGCAGCGGCGCAGGCGAAGCTGAGCGAGCTCCGGGGAGCGCTCATTCCCCTTGCCAGCCTGAGCACCCGCTACACCGCCTTTGTGGGATCGCTCGATAGCGAAGCGCTTATCGCCCGCTCCACCGTGGCTGCCGCCCATGACTACGGCGTTCGGGAGGCGCGGATTCAAGCACAGCACCAGCTTCCCCTAGAGCAAGAAGACCTTGTTGCCAACCTATCGCTCGCAGGAAGCAGTGCGTGGGCGCGGCTCCACAATGATCTGACGAGCCAGCTTACGGTCGAGCTTAACGGCGAGAACATCCCCATGAGCGTGATCCGCACCCTCGCCACCGATGCGAGTGCAGCGATTCGTAAGAGCGCCTACGAAGCCGAGCTGGGAGCCTGGAAGGCAGTGGCACTCCCCCTCTCGTTCGCGATGAACGGCATCAAGCACGAGACCCGCCTGCTCGCCGAGCGCCGAGGCTGGAGCGATATTTTAGAGCGTTGTTGCCGCGATAACAGCATCAGCCGCGCCACACTCGATGCCATGCGTGCCGCCGCCGAGAAGTCTTTCCCAGACTTTCGCCGCTACCTGAAGGCCAAGGCAAAAAAAGTGAGTGGAGCCGAGAGTCTGCCTTGGTGGGATCTCTTTGCGCCACTAACGGTGGAAGGTGCAGAGGGCCGCAACTGGAGCTGGAGCGAGGCTGAGCGCTTTATAGGCACACACTTTGATGCCTACTCGGAGAAAATGGGCGACTTTGCCCGCAAGACTTTTGCAGAGCGCTGGATAGATGCGGAGCCGCGCCCTGGCAAGCGCGACGGGGCGTTCTGTATGGGAATTGGGCCAGGCGAGTCGCGGATCATGCAAAACTTTCGCCCGAGCTTTGATGGTGCTAGCACACTCGCCCACGAGCTAGGCCATGCTTACCACAACCTCTGTCTGAAAGACCGGACGATTCTCCAGTCCGGCACCCCGATGACGCTTGCCGAAACGGCGAGTATCTTCTGCGAGACTATCGTGAAGCACGCCGCTCTGAAAAGCGCGGAGCCGCAGGAGCGCCTTGCGATTCTAGAAGCCTCGTTGCAAAACTCCTGCCAAGTAGTGGTAGATATTGATAGCCGGTTTCGTTTTGAGAAGGCCGTGATCGAGAAGCGAAAAGAGCGCGATCTCTCCGAGGGGGAGCTCTGCGAGCTGATGCGCACCGCGCAGCGCGAGACCTACGGCGATGGTCTGGACGAAAACGCGCTGCACCCCTACATGTGGGCAGTGAAGGGCCACTACTACGGCTCGGCGTTCTACAACTTCCCCTACATGTTCGGCTTTCTCTTTGGCCTGGGGCTCTACGCACAGTACGAAGCAAACCCCAAGAGCTTCCGCGCCGCCTACGACGACCTTCTTTCGCAGACCGGGATGGCCGATGCCACGGAGCTAGCACGCCGCTTCGGGCTAGATATCGAGAGCGAGGCGTTCTGGACCGCGTCGCTAGATGTTGTCCGTGCCGAGATTGATCAGTTCGTGAGCTTGGTCGAAGGCTAGGCATTTCATGGCGACCGTCGCCGGAGGCTGGCTGGGCGAGTACCACTTTGACCATGACTTCGGAGAGTCCTGCGGCTTCGAGGCGACATTTTCCGCCGTCGGGCTCGATGGCATGTTCCACGGCACGATCCTCGATGGTGGCCCGCTGGGTGAGGCGGTAGTCCACCACGCCCGGCAGGTCGGCGATGAAGTGATCTTCACCAAGGTCTACCGCCTGAAAAAGCGCTCGCTTGTGCCCGTGCGCTACGAAGGCAAGCTTCTCAATGGGGGCAAGCTCCTGCGGGGCAAGTGGGCGATCTTCGGTGGCAAGCGCGGCAGCATGAGCGCCACCACGACGGGCTGGTGGGAAGCACGGCGCACCTGGCACGAGAAGGAACAAGAAGTCGCGGATGAAGAAACCGAAGCCCACAGTGCCGCTACCCGGACTTTGTCGCCGCCTTTGCACGCGCCTCACGGGGCGTCTCTTTGATCTCGTTCCAGGGGAACCGACGTGGTGCGCCTTGGCGAGGCTTGTTGGGCAGGCCCGCTCCTAGAATCAAAGCGCGGCGGGGAATCTCGGACGTATTTGGCCCCGCGTAGTGCGCCGTTCGGTTGCGGTGAATCGTGATGCCACCCGCAGGCAGCGGGCACGCGATGGCGTCTTTGGCAAACGCAGTATCCAGCATTTCGAGGCCATGAATGCGTGCGTCGCCGTTGATGCTCTGATGGGGCTGGACATCCCACTCGTGGCTCCCCGGCATGAACCAGAGACAGCCATTCTCCAGCGTCGCTTCTTGCAGCGGCATCCAGATCGAGACGTTTTTATACTGCCACTGCGGGTCCCAGTAGGCTTCGTCCTGGTGCCACGGCGTTGGGGCACCGTGCCCCGCCGGTTTGAAAATGGCGTGGGCAACTCCCGCCGAGACTTCCGGGCCAAGCAACTGCCGCACGATTTCCGTTGCCACTGCTAAATACTTGCCGTCTTTAAGCTCCGGAGCGTACTTGGCGGGATTTAGAATTTGCGGGAGCGCCTCGGTCTTGCCGTCTTCGTCGGTGCCGCCTAGGTCAAACTGATCGCCGCTCTCGCGCCCGGCGCGTTCCGCAAAGATTCGGTCGTAGACCTCGCGCATCCACGCCAGCTCGGTGTCGTCGGTGATGGGCTCAGTGATGGCGAGAAAGCCATTGAGATGAAAAAATCGAATCTGGTCGGTCGTCAGTGTCATGGCTTGCATTTTACCTGCCTGCCTGTCACAATAGGCCCTTAAGGAGACGATTCTTATGCAGCAGCGTGCGTATTTAGCACTTGCCCTCGGGCTATTCATGGCAGCACCAGCACTCGCGGGGCCGGGCGGTGTCTTTAAAAACCCGGTGGTCTGGTGGATTCTTCTGCTCCTCTTGCCGATTCTTTTGCCTCTGGTAATCATCACCATGATCAAAGAGAAGCGCCAGATCAAGCAGACTCAGGCCGATCTCGCCCGTCTGGCAGACGTATTTCCCCAGTACCAGTGGCTGATGCTACGGGATCGTGCTCAGGATGCGTTTACCTGGATGTGGTCGGAGTGGTCGCAAGGCAAGCTGGAAAAATCCAAGCAGTTTGTCACAGACTGGTACTGGGAGAATCAGCAGCTCTTGCTCGCTGAGTGGGAGCATAAAGGCTGGGAGAATGTCTGTGATCTCAATAAAATCCAGTCCATTGAGCCGTATTTTGTCGCCCACGCCACCGAAGCGGAAAATGCAGTCGGCTCGCGCGTGGTGGTGCGCATCCGTGCGGAGGTTTGGGACTTTCTACGCGAGAAAGCAACCAGTAAGATCATCAAGGGCGAAGACAAAATTGACTCGCTGGAGACACTCTGGACATTTCTCTGGACAGGCGATGCCTGGATGCTCAATCGAATCGAGTCTGGCAGCTTGAGCCTGGAGTACACCAAGATTGCTAATATCGTCCCTGAGGTGCTGAATGCTCCGCAACGTGCGTATAATAAAGCCGAATGAAACGCTTTCTAGTAACCGGTGGGGCCGGGTTTATTGGCTCTAACTTTGTACGCTACTTTCTGGGCAAGTACCCCGACTACACGGTCTGGGTGCTTGATGCCCTCACCTACGCTGGGAACACAGACAACTTCCACGATCTTTGGGACAATCCACGCTTCGCATTTTTCCAGGGTCGGATCGAGGATGCGACTCTCGTGGACAACTTGGCCCGTAACGTGGACTGCATTATTAACTTCGCCGCCGAGAGTCACAACGACCGGGCAATCCTTGACCCCGAAACGGCGCAACGCACGAACTTTAACGGTGTCGGGGTGCTTTTAGAAGCCGCGCGTAAGTACAAACACATTAGATTTCATCATATTTCGACTGATGAAGTGTACGGAAGCACCGACGGCGAGTTCAAAGAAGGCGATCCGCTGGAACCCAATCAGCCCTACTCGGCGGCCAAGGCAGGCGGCGAGCTTCTCGTGCGCGCCTACAACGTGACATTTGGCCTTAATACCATCGTCACACGCGGTTCGAACACCTTCGGGCCGTACCATTACCCGGAGAAGCTCATTCCGCTGATGATCACCAACGCCATG
>JANNDD010000083.1:0-4810 GCA_031387365.1 Armatimonas sp.
CAAAAACGTTATGCAACAAAGCCCTATCAGGGGCCTATGGGTGTAGTAAGACTACCTTAGCGCGTATCTTCGCTCGTGCTATGAACTGTGACAATCTACAGAAATCTGACCCTTGTCTTGACTGCGATTTCTGCCTTCAACCAATAGACCAAAGTTCTTATTATTATGAGTATGATGCCTCAGTGGTGGGCGGTGTAGATGGGATAAGACAGATAAGAGAGGAAGCTTTCTTAGAGATTACAGGAGTTCGTAAGGTTGTAGTGTTTGATGAATTTCACTTGGTTACTAGAGCAGGTCAATCAGCACTTCTTAAAGCGATAGAAGAGATCCCTAAATCTATCTGGGTTCTTTTTGCCACTCCAGATACCGGGGTAGAAATGCCAGCGTGCTGTAGGGCTTGAGCTTCTCCAGTAACTGGCGCTCGGCCTCATCCAGATTCTCAAACTGGGCGACCAGCCACTCGGCGAGGGATTTTTTCTCTGCCGCCGTTGCTGGAAGCCGGGGGAGCGCACCGGGGATGTAGCCCAAGAGGCGGTTCTCGTTTTGATCCCAGGTGACGATATGGCTCTGGTCGGCGAAGATCGGGGCTCCGGTGAAGGGCTTGTCGGCTTGCCAGAGAAGCTTGCCCTCCTGCGAGAGACAGTGGACGCCTTCCACCATAACCGACGGCTTGGGGCCTTCATTGCTGGTATGAAGCAAGACACTTTGCCCATCGCTACAGCTATCGAGGATGTCGCCGTAGGGAAACGGGCTTCGCCAGAGCCGCTTGCCGGTCGCCAGATCGTAGCCCTGCGTCGTATCCCACCCGCTCGTCAGCCAGGCATTGCCAAGGACTGGTCCCTGCGCGAGGTAGCCTCGGGCGGTCCAGACCACGTTGCCGGTGCGTGCATTGATGCGACGCGGTTTTTCCCCGTAGAAAATTACATCCCCTTCGATAACGGTGTGGCTATAGAGATCAGGAAAAGAAACCCTGCGTCGCCAGAGAACCTTACCGCTCTCGGGGGCGATACCGAGCTCCTCTCCCCGCTTTCCCTTCGCATCAATCCCCACATAGACCCCCTCGCGCGTGGCGGCAAGCACGACGCTAACGGTATCCGGCTTTGGTGACGACACAAGCACCGTGCTCCAGAGAACCTGGCCGGTGCGAGGGGAGAGCGCATGGAGTGCCCCACGCTCATCGAGCACATAGAGCTGGTCTGAGTCTTGAGTAAGGCGACGGATTCCCTGCGGAAAGCGCTGGAGGAGCCGGGTGTTGCCCGTGCCTGCGTTGATGGCATAGAGGGCGTTTCCCTCAACCAGCGCGTAGAGGGTGCCCGTGCGAAAGCAGGCGGAGCCAACCTGTTGCCCTGCGAGGCTACTCCACCTCTTTGTCCCCGTTGCCAGATCGAGGGCACCGACACCAGCTCGACACTGGTAGTAGAGCGTCCCCTTCTCGCCCGCAATAACAGAAACACCATCACCCAGAAACTGGGTCCACTGACGCACAAACGGCGGGGCGGCGAGGGACTGTGCGCCTGCGAGGCGAGCGCCGCAGAGCAGAAGAATCGCCACGAGGATTGACCAGAAACGCATGGGGCACCTCTCTAAAAGTTCTAAAAGTCAGCGTTAGGAGCGGGTAAGCTCGGTCTTTACCCCCTCTGAAGTTCGTTTAACCACAATCTCCCAGTGTCCGCCGAAACCCTCCAGTGTGAGAGACATCTCATTCCAGCCGTCGGGGAGGCGCGGGTTGACATCGAAGCGGTCTAGGCCCCGTGGGACGATGCCAAAGAGCCCCTCGGTGAAGACGCGGCAGTAGAGAGCACTCTCGGCGGAAAGATGCGCCTGTCCGCCTTCAGGATGCGCCTCGATGGCGTAGGGGACGTGCTCACCGAGCAAGCGCCGCCGCGTGTAGGCCGTGAGCTTTTCGAGTGCCGTCTCCGTGGCTCCGGCGACAAAAAGCCCACGCAGGGCGTAGAGGGTTGACCGATCCCAAAACACCGTGTCGCCCGACTCGGTAGCGAGGCCATCTGCGGTCCAAAGGCGCGGAGAGAGCAGAGCGGCTATGGTGGCTTTTTCCCTCCCCTGGTTTCCCTCCCCCCGCTTCGTTCGTCCCTCACTCCGCGACCCCCTCCCAATAATGGGAGAGGGTTTGGTGGGGGAAAGGCCCACCCCCTCAAACTCCCCCTCCCTTCCCGTTATCGGGAGGGAGGGGGCAGGGGGGAGGGAGGGCAAACAGAGGGAGGGCAAACAGAGGGAGGGTAAGAACACCAGCGGCAAGCAGATCCAGGCGCGGAGCTTCTCGTTGCCCTCGTAGTAGCGGTAGGTATCGAAGCCTTCCACCTCACCTGCGAAGTGCTGCTCGATGGCTAGGGCGAGCGCCTCGGCAGCGGCTTCGTACTGCGCTACCAGCTCCACATGCCCTAGCTCTTGTGCGAGATCGGCGGCGCGACGGTAGCCGTCGTAGGCCAGACACGACGTGGAGAGGTTGGCATCACCGGTGGGGAAACGCCCCTCCAGCTCGTCGGTGTCGGAGAGGACAATGCCACGGGAGTCGGTCTTGCGGCGGCAGAACTCCAGGCACCAGACAATCAGCGGCCAGAGCTTTTCCGCCGTCGCCTTGTCGCCCCGTGCTAGGGCGTAGCGGCTTGCCCCCGACGCGATCATCGCGGCATCACCCCGGTCGCCGCAGCTGCGCCAGACCACATCGCCCTCCACCTCAAACGAGGAGGGCAACGGCCGAAAGCGGGAGCCGCTCTCGGTGGCGAACTTGTTGTAGCAGTTAACACTCGCCTCGTGGCAGAGAGGGTCGCCCAGATAACCGAAGAGAGGCCCCGCGTACTCCGCCTGATCGTTGGCCCAGACCCCGCCGTAGTAGCGCCCACCCCCTGGCGAGTGCACTAGGCCCATTTTAGTGTGAAAGAGGCTCTCGGCGGCACGCCACTTGGCGAACTCAAAGGCACGGTTCAGCAATGGATCCGGCGTCTTGAGCGTGAGCTTCGTGCCCAGTGCCGCCCAGCGCCGCCCCCGTAGCACGGCCTCATCGTGGGCGCTGAGAGCCGCCAGTGTCTTGTTTTTCTTGTGCGCGACAAAGGCCAGGGTGATATTGCCAAACTCGCCGGGACGCACGAGCAGCGACATTCCCTCAATGATCTTGAGCCCGACCAGCGCCTCGCCATCGTAGCAGGACACCGTCTCGCTGTCGTCATCAGGGAGGCACTCCAGGCTCACAGGCGCATCGCTAAAGTTAATCACGCTCCAGCGCTCTAGTAACGCGGGCTCGTCCTCACAGGGAAAGAGATGCCGCTGCACAGCAATCCCATCCAGTGGCATGTGTGTAATGGTCAGTCGTCCTTCCCAGTGCCGAATCTCACGGACAGGGCCAGGGATCAGTGGGATGCCTTCGATGCGGATGGGGGGGACGATCTCATTGCCCCACTCGCGCTTCAGATAGCCACGAACATCGTCGCGCTTGAGCCGCAGGGTCGGCCAGATCACCTCACGGCTGAGCACCAGGCGGCGCTTCTCATCCACGCTGTAGCGAATAATCGCGCTGAGCCGTCGCCCGCTCAGCTCCACGTGATCGTCGTGCGGCAGCCTCTGCGTGCCAGTCACTTCCCAAACAATCCCAGAATCCGCCAGCTTCCACCGCTCTTGCCCGTTTTGCATAGCGGCATTTTACCGCCTAGGAGGAGCAGGAACCCACCCCACTCGCCGCGAATCCTAGGACACGATGCAGCAACCGAATATTCTTTTTATCTTCTCCGACGACCACGCGCTGGGTGCGATCTCTGCCTACGGCGGCCCACTGGCGCGGCTCGCTCCCACTCCTCATATTGATCGTCTTGCCCGCGAAGGCGCCATTTTCACGAACTCTTTCTGTGCCAACTCGATCTGTGGGCCATCGCGGGCCTGTATTCTAACCGGCAAACACTCGCATATCAATGGGTTTATAGACAACGATAACTCCAAGTTCGATGGCACGCAGTGGACTTTCCCGAAAGCCTTTCAGAAAGCCGGATATCAGACCGCGATTATCGGTAAGTGGCACTTAATCACAGACCCGACCGGCTTTGACTACTGGGAGATCCTCCCCGGCCAGGGCAACTACTACAACCCGGATTTTCTCCAGCAAGACGGAGGAAAGAAGCGCTACCCCGGTCATGTCACGGAGCGTACCACCAAGCTTGCGCTGGAGTGGCTGGACAAAAACCGCGATAAATCCAAGCCCTTTGTCCTGATGTGCCAGCACAAAGCGCCACACCGCAACTGGATGATCGCCCCCGAGCACTTTAATGTCTTCAAGGACACGGTCTTCCCCGAGCCAAAATCGCTCTTCGACGACTACGCGAACCGGGCCAGCACGCTCAAGACCCAGAGGATGCAGATCAACGCCGACATGACCTGGACATCGGATCTAAAAGTTCTACCCAACCCGCTGGGCGATGCAAGTGATAAAGTGGGCGAACTCAATCGCATGACACCAGATCAGGCGGCGGCTTGGAAGGCGGCGTATGCCTCTGAGAACAAGGTGTTTCTGGAAAAATTCCCCACGATGAGCGAGCGCGATAAGCTCAAGTGGAAGTACCAGCGCTACTTAAAAGACTACCTACGCTGTGTGCGCGGCGTGGATGAAAGCGTCGGGGAGCTGCTGGACTATCTCGACAAGAGTGGGCTGGCGAAAAATACCATCGTGATCTACTCATCCGATCAGGGGTTTTATCTCGGGGAGCACGGCTGGTTCGACAAGCGCTGGATGTTCGAGGAGTCGGTGAAGATGCCGTTTCTTATCCGCTGGCCCGGCGTCATCAAGCCTGGCTCCCGGCCCGATGCC
>JANNDD010000112.1:0-1565 GCA_031387365.1 Armatimonas sp.
GTGACACCGAGTTTGTCTGCTACCAGGCCCAGCACCCGCCCCTGTTCTTTCTGCTCTCCGTGCCGCTCTGGAAAGCCTTTGGAAGTCAGGGTGTTCTTTTCTGGACGCTATGGCGCAGCCTTTGTGTGCTGCTTGGCGCAGCGGCCATTGCGCTGGCGGCAAAAGCGGCGCGGCTGGTCTTCCCGGAGAGTAAGCTAGTCGCGCTGTGTGCCGCGCCACTCA
The DNA here is from genome assembly GCA_031387365.1 of Armatimonas sp. Taxonomy (GTDB): domain Bacteria; phylum Armatimonadota; class Armatimonadia; order Armatimonadales; family Armatimonadaceae; genus Armatimonas. Next base: position 223 of record JANNDD010000112.1, read on the forward strand.
TGGCCTTTGTCCCGATCTTCAGCCATCTCATGGGCCATGTCTCCAACGAGCCGCTGGCTATGGCGCTGGGGGCAGGGGCTTGGCTGATGACCGTGCGACTCTGTCGCGAGGGCCGCGTACCGAGCACCAAGCAAGCGCTGTGGCTCGGTCTGGTGCTTGGTCTGGCGCTACTCACGCGTCTGACCTCGGTGATCTGGTGCTTGGCAGCAGGAATTGCGTTGGGGATGACCTTCAAGAAGCAGTCGCTCAAGCCGCTGGCACTCGCGCTGTGTGTCGCGTTTGTCTTGCTCTCGCCGTGGCTGCTGCATAACTTCACGAACTACGGCAAGCCGCTGATCCGGCCTTTCGATAACCCGTTGCTGGCCAACGGCGCAACCCTCACGGATTTTCTCGGTGCCGGGATTCGCCCGCAAGGCTCCCCGACGCAGTTTACGCCGCTGATCACCGTGCTCTTCTGGGCGGCGACCGGCTGGACCCCGTTCTGGCTGATCGGGAGCCTGCTTCCGGGCAGCTACGAGGGCATGGTGCAGAACGAGGCGTACTTGCTCTTGGTAGACTTGGCGATTGGCCTCACGCTTTTCTGGAACGCGTCGCAGGTGCGCCGTAAGCTCGCCCCGAGTGATCCCGTGATTCGGGCGGCGCTCTGGGCGGCGGGCGGCGTCTTATTCTTTCTGATCGCGGTGGTGCTCCAGCAGATGCTCTTTGTGGACTGGAATGTGCTTCAGTCCGCCGGGCGCTACTTCACCGCCGCCGCGCCGCTCCTGATGCTCTTGCTTCTCACCGCGCTGGAGGCTGTCACGCGCAAGCTGCCCACAAACGCCAAGCTGGCTGTGGGGGTCATCGCGGCGCTGGCGCTCTTTCTGGCGAGCCTGCACACCACGAGCCTGGTGCGCCAGTTCTACGTGGGCAACCCGACCCAGAAGAAGTGGCAGAAGCTCGCCCCGGCGGGTTCCGGGCGTGCCTACATCGTCTCTGATACCGACGACTCAGGGTAAACATCCGGCCAGCCAGGACGTTTACCGTCCACACTACCGGCGGTAGTCGGTGGGAACGCGGCCTCGGATGAGCTCACCGGTGGCGCTTCCGGCGGCAAAGAGGCGGGTTGCTAGTGCGTACCAGGCTTTTGCATCGGCGTCTTTCTCGGCCATCTCACCCGCCGCTTCGCGCCATCTCCCCTGGATGCTCGTTCCTCGCTCCGTCCCCTCTTCCCCTCATGCTCGTTCCTCGCTGGGAAGAGGGGGTAGGGGGAGATAGACCCCCCCCACCAACCTACGCCTTGCGCCGTCGGTGTTTGACGATCCCTCCGACAACTCCCAGGCTCAGAAGTGCCAGCGTGCCGGGTT
>JANNDD010000168.1:0-3338 GCA_031387365.1 Armatimonas sp.
CTCGTCAAGCTGCCTCCAGGCGCGTGCTGATAGATCAATCTTTCGACCATCTACCTGCCGGGCATCAATCCAGAGATGCACATGGAGACGCGCAGTATCCCGATGCACCGCCGCTACCGCCGATGCCTTCGGCAGAGCCACGTTGAGCCACTCCCCCACCAGGCGCAGCGCGTCAGCAGTGCCGATGTCGCGCTCGAAGCCCAGAGTCGCCCGGTAGTGTGTTCGTCCCTGTTGCGCCCCCTTGCGAGTCGTGAGATGCTCCATCGCCTCCCTGGTCTGTGCCCACGCGATGAGCGAGGCGCGCAGTACGAGATAGTTTTGGTTCTCACCAATTTCGAGCCGAACCAAGAGCAGCCCCTCCCTGCCATCACGAACCGCGCTGGACCGGGTGATGTAGCGCATCCGCTCTCCTGACCTCGCCTGCATTGGCGCGGCCTGGAAGCGGAAAAAGACAGCTATGACTCCCTCTCTGAATCAGGCATCGTCGCCTCCACACTTGTCTCACCAATGCGCCGCGTGAGCTCTTGAGCGAGCTGCTCCAGAAGGCTTGCTGTTTCTTGGAGAAGCTGGCGTATTTCGTTTCCCCCGACCATAACAATAAGTCGGTCCGTTGCGATCTGCTTGATGGCAATGGCAGCACGACGGAACTGATAGAGAAGGGACTGGAGACGAATACGGTCGGCTTTGGTCTGGGGGGGCTTCCCTCGAAGGCCATTTGGACAAGGTAGCGACTCATAGAGAGCCCTGAATTGTTTGCACGCACCTGAATCGTTTGCCACTCCTGCTTGGTGACGCGAACATACACAACGTGTGAGTAGATCTTCTGTGGCCCTTTGTGGGATACACTCGCTGGTTTCCTTGGCAACTTGGAAGGCACGGCTGTTTTTTTGATTGTGTGAGGTGCTTCTGTCATTCTGTATTCACTCTGTTTATTCAGCCTCCACTGACGGCAACATGGCCGCCAGATTTCGTTTTGGCTCCCTTGGTCAATCTTTCACCGCTGTCTCCTCTCCCGACGGGTAATATCGGCAGTAACAGACATCGCTTTAGCCTATGGGCCTAAAATCGCTTTAGCCTATGGGCCTAAAACGGAGCATTGAGGGAACGGGATTAAGCATAGCGAGGAGAAAGGACGCGCGTCGAACGTCGCGCTAGCGGTGACCGTATCCTGCCTAGCGGCTCCAGATAACTCTGTCTATGAACGGGTGAAGACCTATTTATGAAGCGACAGTGGCGCTATAATTGGATTGGCAGACTGGCTGGAGAAATCGATTCATGAGCAACGTAACCCCCTTTGACATACGCGCCCCCTTCTTCGATGAAGCGCTCGACGGCGAAGAAATCGATGCAGAGTTCGACAAGGATGCGCCGAGCCACTATCGGGATGAGATAGTCGCACAGTTCAAGCGCTCCGAAGAGGGCGCAGCGCTGGCCGCCTCCGGTCAGGAGTTGCACTGGGCCGATACCTTTGTCGAGTTCGTAATCCAGTTTGTAGCAGTCGGGCTACCCGACCTCGAACCTGACGAATTCGACAGCCTGATCTTTGAGGAGATTCCTCGTAAAGTCTCGGTCGAGACGAGCGAGGCGGCAGCAATTATCGCGGAGCTGCGTGCCTTCTGGAGCTTTCTGGGGCGGGCCTACCATCTGGAGAATGCACCCGGCTTTGTCGCGGCGCTCGACAAGACGGCTACAGTACGCCTAGAACGGGAGCTGGCCAACCCTGAAAACTACGGACCGGCCAAGTCTATGTTCATGCAGGGACTGAATCGCGGCTTCGACATGAGCACGGAGGAAGGTATCCAAGCATGGTTCTCCCAATACAACCGCGAGCTTGGCTTCGCGCCGCCGGTACACCTTTCGTCATCAGTAGACACCTCGTCTGGCCTATGCGCTATGGCACCAAAAAAGCGCTCTGAGAAGGACCGCAACCGCAACCGTATCGCCCGAGCGAGCAGGAAGCGAAACGGCCGTAAATAGGAGGGAGATAGAGCTCTGCTCCTGTCCATACTCCCCCCGCTAGCGCTCTGCTTTCTTACTCCCCTACCCCTTGCTACCTTCACCGTGGACAAACGCGACTCTCTAAGAGCCGCTCCATACGGGTAGAAGAAACGCCAAAAGGCCAGAGGCATTGCCTGAGTTTTCTCAGGTATCCCCTCGGCCCAGCGGCAGCTCTGCTCCCCCAAAACACCACTCGAAAGGAAGCAAGTTACATGACATTCACTACCAGCTTATCGGACGTCCGAGAGCTCGCAAGAGCAGACGACACCGACAAGCACGACCAAATTGTACGGGCGCGCCAGATCACCATGCACCATGGGAGGCTCTGGCTGCCCGACTCACAAAGCGATGGATTCGACGGAGGCTTGGCTATGTCTGAATGGGCAACCGCTCAGGCATGCCAGAAGCTCGGAATCCCAGGGGGCTACTTCAAGAAGTGCCCCAACTTCCTCAAGGATGCTCAGTGGAACCACTGGGCCACGCAGGAAGAAAATCAGCGCTCCTTAACAATGGGCGATGACGAGGCCAGTGTGGACTGGATGCTACGCACCAAGGGAAACCTGGTGCGCGGTATTCTCTCCCCCAAGTACGCCAAGCTCGATAATAGCCAGGTACTCGACACACTCCTCCCCATGGTTGGCAACAGCCGTTTCAAAGTAGGACTCGTCGAGCTGAATCCGGAGAGCTTCCATCTGAGGCTCATCGATCCGACGATTTGGCGCGATGTGATCCCCGGTGATCGGCTACTTGTGGGAATCCACCTCTGCAACAGCGAGGTGGGCCTACGCGCCGTCACGGTGGATGCCATCGTCTGGAGACAGGTTTGCGCCAACGGCTTGGTGCGCAAAATCAGCGGTAAGAGCCTAATGCGTCAGCGGCATATCCATGTCGCGGAGGCGCGTCTGGAGTCCTTGCTCGCCGATGCCCTGAGCCAGGCTATCGCTGTAGCAGCAGCCTTCATCGAGCAGATGGTTCTGTCGGTGCGTGTCCCAGTTCCTGATCCCGAGCGGGCTATCGCCTACTTAGGGCAGCTCTGGGGCCTCTCCAAGCAGACACAGGAGTACATCAAGTTCGGTCTCTACGGAGAGCGGCACTCGGAGACTCTGTACGGGCTCGTCAACGCCGTCACCAACGCCGCGCAGCGGTTGCCGGTGGAAGGTCGCTACGAGCTTGAGGGTCTGGCAAGTGTACTCATCGACACGACCGACACCAGCCGCGAGGGTCAGGCACTGCGTCAACGCATCCTGACTCCGAAAGCTCTGGTCGCGGTATGAAAGGATTGATGCAGCATGAGCAGTGCCGTCCCCACGATTGACAAGCGGCTCCTCGCGGTCTGCCAG
>JANNDD010000175.1:0-1730 GCA_031387365.1 Armatimonas sp.
TCCCCTCTAGCTCCCCCTCCCTTGCCCGTTATCGGGAGGGAGGGGGCAGGGGGGAGGGAGGGAAACCGGAGGGAGGGGAAACCTAAACTCGCGGCTGTCGGCCCGGCGACAGCCAGAGCCGCGCAAGCCTATCTGGGTATAGAAACGGTGCTCCTGCCCGAGACATTCACCGCCGAGGCGCTGGGCACAGCGCTGCCGATCCAGTCTGGAGAGCGTGTCTTAATCCCCACATCGGCGATTGCGCGCACGACACTTGCAGATATTCTGCGAACCCGTGGGGTGGAAGTGACGGTGGTTGAGGCCTATCGAACTGTCCCCGGCACGGGCGGCGCAAATGTCCCGACGCTGCTGACCCAAAAGCGTGTGGATGCGGTAACCTTTACCAGTGCCTCGACGGTGGAAAACTTTATAGCTCGCCTCAGCGCCGAGGGCGGCAACCGCACCGACTTAGCATCGGTCTGCATTGCCTGCATCGGGCCACAAACGGCAGCGATGGCGATATCACACGGGCTGCGCGTAGACGTAATGCCCGCCATGCACACACTCGACGGACTGATAGAAGCACTGGCAGAGTATTTGTTATGAATGAATTGATCTTTCGTCCGCGCCGACTGCGGCGCACGCCGCTCTTGCGCCAGCTCGTGCAGGAGACCAAGCTCGATGCGGCAGACTTTATCTACCCACTCTTTGTGCGCCACGGCAGCGGCTTGCAGCTTCCCATTCGCTCCATGCCTGGGCAGTGCCAGTGGTCGCCGGACACGCTGGTGGACGAGGCGAGCCGCGCGTTTGACGAGGGCATCCCTGCCGTGATTCTCTTTGGCATCCCGGAAACCAAAGATGCCTGTGGGAGTGAGAACGGGAACCCAAATGGGATTGTTCCTAGCACGATCCGCGCCCTCAAAAAAGCCCGCCCGGAGCTGCTGGTGATCTCCGACATGTGCTTCTGCGAGTACACGGATCACGGGCACTGCGGTGTTTTAGACGAGAATGGCTACCTGCTCAACGATGCCACTCTGGAGCTGCTCGGGAAGGCATCGGTGGTGCATGCCGAAGCTGGGCCAGATATCATCGCACCCTCGGGGATGATGGACGGGATGATCGGCGCGATCCGCGAGGCTTTAGACGCGAGCGGACTAGTCAATACGATCACCATGAGCTACGCCGCAAAGTACGCCAGTGGTTTCTACGGCCCGTTTCGCGATGCCGCCGAGAGCCCGCCGCAGTTCGGCGACCGCGGGCAGTACCAGATGGACCCAGCCAACCGTCGGGAAGCCTTGCGCGAAGTGGCACTGGATGTCGAGCAGGGCGCGGACATTCTGATGGTCAAGCCCGCGCTGGCGTATTTGGATATTATTCGCGAAGTCCGCGACACCTACGAATTGCCGCTGGCTGCCTACCAAGTGAGCGGGGAGTACGCCATGCTCCACGCCGCCGCCCAGAACGGCTGGATTGATTTGCAGCGCTGCGCCCTAGAGAGCCTAATCAGCATCAAGCGCGCCGGGGCAGACATGATCCTCACCTACTTCGCCCGTGATGCGGTGAGATGGCTGAAAGAGCCTCCCCCGGTTCGCTTAGGCTCACCACCCCCTCCGGCTTCGCGAAGGGGGGCGGGTGGGGTACACTAGGTCTATCCTATCTTCCCAAAACCACTAAGTCTGCCTAGCGCTCCCTCAGACGAGGCTAGCATCCACGGCTCCCCCCTCCAACTCCCCCTTCGCGAAGCCGGAGGG
>JANNDD010000189.1:0-7542 GCA_031387365.1 Armatimonas sp.
CGTGCCGCGTATCACCCTGCGCGATGAAGAGCTACGCGAGGTCGTGGATGCTATTAAACGTCGTAGCTTCCCAGAGGACAAGCTCAGCACTCTGCGCGTCGCCACACGGAACAGCTATCTCAGCTGTAGCCAGCTTCGTACCCTGATTGGACTGTTCAACTTCAGCGAAGGGAAAGAAGAAGTCGCCGTCACCCTCTACCCGCGCCTCACCGACCCGCAGCGTTTCTTCACCATGGCAGATACCTTCCCATTTTCAAGTTCTTGGCGCAGCGTGTGCACCAAGCTAGGCATTCTTTAGTTTGCTACCCTGCGTTTTAAACGAGTCCCTGCCGGGCTGCCAGGAGCGCGGCCTCCGCGCGGGAGTTTACTTCTAGCTTCTCGAAGATCTTGGAAATATGGTTCTTGACGGTTTTTTCAGAGATGAAGAGCGCGTCTGCGATTTCTTTGTTGCGCATTCCCTTGCCGATGAGACCAAGCACCTCGCGCTCACGGTCCGTGAGATGGGCGAAGACGGCGTTGTCGGCGGCTTTCTGGGTGGTGAGGCGGCCAAACTCGGCGAGAATGCGGGTAATGAGCACGGGATTGAGCAGCGACTCGCCACGTGCCACGGCGCGGATGGCAGCCAGTGCGTCCTCGGGCGGGGAGTCTTTCAAAACATACCCAAGCGCACCGGCCTTGATCGCCGCAAAGACTTTGTCATCGTCGCCGTAGATCGTGAGAATCACAACTTGCGTGTTGGGAAGCTCCTGGCGAATCGTCTCCGTGACCTGGATACCGTTGAGCTTGGGCATGCCAATATCGGTGAGGAGCACATCGGGCTTCTGGGCGCGACAGACCGAGAGCGCGCGCTCGCCATCCGACGCGGTACCGACCACCTGAATATCGTCTTCGAGGGCGAGAATCTGCGCCAGGTTCTCGCGCATCATGGTCTGATCTTCTGCGATAACGAGTCTAATTTTTTCCACGTTTTTGTTGCTCCATTGACTTTGAGAGGGCTTGTTTAGTGGGATGGGTGGGCGTCTCCACTTTGCTGAAATACAGGAGCAGAGCGGGCAAAGCAACCCAGAGGGGAAGCAGGAGATACAACATGGCCCGCATCAGGCTCAGGTTTCTGAGATAAAAATCAAGCGGCATGACTTCTTTGTTCAACGTGTATCCGGTATTGCTGGTGATGCGCTGGACTTCCTCTTCCAGAGAGTTGATGTGTTTGTCTGATTTTTTGAGACTGTCGGTGGCAACCTGAAGCGACTGAGCGGCGAGGAAGACGAACACAATCCAGACCAGTGCCGCCAGACAGATAAAATAGTGGGTGGGTGTCTCCGCCTTTTGAAACGACACGGCGAACCAGAGTGCTAGGGAAACATTTGCGATCACAAAGCTGAAGAAGCCCAAGACGATCAGAGTGGCGTTGTGTCTCCAGTGAACATGAATCTCAAAGATCCGTCGCTCGACACGCTCAATATTGGTGTGGTGAGGAAGAAGCTCATGATCCTGTGGTAGGGCAGCTGCAATACTCTCCTCCGAGTTGAAATATTCGTTCGTTGTAATCACAAGGCCTCCGTCCGGTACGAGTGGGCTACCAGTGCAACATACTCCGAAAGTCCGGCATCGGCAAGGTCATAGTGAACGGCAGTACGTAGCGCCACGAGCGCGTCGCCGACGGACTTAGCCATTCTATCGGCGACATACTGCGGGTAGGGCTCGCGAATCTCGGGACTAATGACCTGCGCTTTGATCACGGCGAATACTTGAGCGAGCCTCTCGGGAGTCTGTGCTATCTCTTTTTTAATTTCTAGACGGTAGGCGGGGCTCCAGGGCTGTGGTTTGTAGTAGGTGGCAAAAAGTCCGTCGGTACGCACCTGAGAGACGGCTTCATTCACGGCCTCGCGCACTTCCTCACGGATCGCATCGGAGGGGGTGAGTTTTTGAATCTCCTTGGCGATCCAGTTGCGCTTGCTCTTTTGGGTCAGCCCCAGCGGCACCGGCTCGGTGTACTCATCGGCCTGGAGCAGCAGTGTCATGGTGGTGCGGTCGTCGAGCTTGAGCTGACCACCCAGCCAGGTCTCGCCCAGATCCCGCGTGCCGTCGTACTTCACTAAAGCGACGATCTCTGGCTTAAACATTGCGGCATGAAGCGATTCGGCGGTATTGTACTGCGCAAAGTTCTCGGCTAGCTCTTGCCGAAGCCCGTCGTCTCGAATGCTCAGCGCGGCGTTGAGCGAGATCACGGGCGTCAGGTGCGAGCCATCTAGGAGCACAACGGAATGGGGGGCGTTAGCCAGCAGCGAGAGCTCCAGTGTGGTCATCACGGCGCGGCAAGTGCTCCCCGTAGCATCGCCTTCGTGCTGGAGCGTTTTCTGCCACGCGGCAAACGGGGTCTCGCGCCACAACCCCGAGCCCCCGAGTCCCTCCACCCCAACCGCCACGGCCAGAGCGGTGTCCATTCCCAGGCCCTTCTCCACCGCAGCACCGCCGTCTACAGCGCAGCACGGCGGCGCAACGACCTCGGGTAGCTGCGTGGTGTGGAGGATCCGACTGGCGAGAATTAGCTGGTGGCGCATCAGCTCACGGCGGGAGTCCACGCTCTCAAAAAGCTCCCGTACCTCGCCTGCTACTTCGGCGGCTTTGCCCAGAATCTGGCGGATAATCTGATCAGGAAGGTCGGAACCACTATCGAATGACATCACGCGGATTGTACCCTTGGTACGATGGAAAGGCACGGTACAATAGCGCCATGGCCTTCTCCTGGAAGCGAGCGCGGCGGGCGGGTAAGCTCCGTCAGCACCGTGATGTGCGTGAGGATCTGCTGCGTATGGGGCGCTATGCCCCAGCCCCTATCAGTAACAAGGCCGCGCCGGTTCGCTTCTGTCCCCACAGCTGGACAACTCTTTGGGGCGCGGCGGCGCTGGGCTACGCTAAGATCGTCAAGCGCTTTTTGGAAAGCGGAGCAACTGTCAACCAGCGCGACGAGTGGGGGCGCACGGCGCTCTGGTGGGCAGTGCATGAGCGGCGCTTTGAGATTGCGGAGCGGCTCTTGGCCTTCGGAGCGAACCCAGACCAGGGCGATGAGACCGGTATCGGCCCCCTGCACCTTTCCATCCGACGCGGCGATACGGCGCTGGCCACGCTACTTTTGAGCCACGGAGCGCGTCCCGAAGGTGAGGTAGAAGCCGACAAGCCAACCCCGCTGATGTGGGCCGTGCGGCGCGGTGATGCGGCTCTTGTGGAGACACTTTTGCGTGCGGGCGCGCGCACCACGGCGCGGGATCGGTGGGGGCACACCGCGATTTTCTATGTCCAGAGTGCCACGGCGGGCAGTGTTCTGCCCCTGCTCCTCGAAGCCGGGGCAGCGCCAACAGAGCGGGCGGGGGACCATGATACGCCGCTGCACCGTGCGCTCCGCGTGGGCGATGCGCGGCTTTGGAAAGCACTCGTGCCCGCCGATGATCTGCCCGATTTCCTGCCGCTGCGGGGCCGCGCCGACGACACCCTGCTTCATGCAGCCGCCGAGGGAGGGAATCCAACCCTGGTGGCCCGCTTGATTGATGATGGCACCCTCATTAATGGGCGCAATGCCTTCGGGCACACCCCACTTCTTGTGGCGCTGACAGCGGAGAATCTTCGCGTGACGATTCTTCTCACACAGGCTGGAGCGACCATTGGGTTCCTCGAAGCGATTGCCATGGGCGATGCGGCGCGTGCATCTGAGCTCTGGCCGCGCCCGGGAACTCTGCTCGATGCACCCATATCGGGGCTGGAAACGCCTCTGATGGGGGCCATTGCCAGAGGGCGTGCTGAGCTTGTCGAGCGTCTTCTGGCCGTGGGAGCCTCGCCCAATGCGGGAACCCGAACACTGGGAACGCCCCTTGATGTCGCCGTGCTCACCGACCAGCCCGAGCTCGCGCGTCTGCTTCTGGCACGCGGGGCCGACCCAACTCTGCTGCGCCACGTGACATCGGTGGAGCTACGGGAGCTTCTCGGAGAAATCCCAGAGCCGCTGCCGCTCCAAGCGACACGCTTGGAACACACGCGTGCGGACACTCTAGCCCTCTACGAAGCCGCCGTCGCCGGGGACGATGCCCTACGCTTCTTGCTACTCTGCGGTGCCAACCTCGATATGCCAAATGACCAAGACGCCACAGCACTCATGCTTGCCGCCCGCGATGGCGATGCCCCCGCAGTGCAGCGCTTGCTCACGTTTGGTGCCGCTCCCGCCGGTGCCTACGCCGAGGCATTGAAGGCCGGGCGCATTGCAGTGCTTTCCCTGCTCACTCCGGACGAGGATACGGAGGAACTCGACGGCGATGACTAATATTTCTTCGACAACAGACCTTTCCTCCGTAGAGCGCGAGCGCTACGCCAGGCATCTGCTCCTACCAGAGCTCGGCTTGGTTGGCCAAAAACGACTCAAGGCGGCCACGGTCGCCGTGGTCGGGGCCGGAGGGCTGGGCTGTCCGGCGCTCCAGTATCTCGCCGCCGCAGGAGTGGGTACTATTCACATCATTGATGACGACACCGTAGACCGCTCGAATTTACAGCGCCAGATTCTCTACCGAGACAGTGATGTCGGGCAGCCCAAAGCCGAGGTTGCTGCGGCGGTACTCCGGGCGCAGAACCCTCTGCTTCACATTGAAGCCCACCGTGTGCGCCTCGTCGCCGCAAATGCCGCCGCGCTTCTGCGGGGAGCCGATGTTATCGTTAATGGCGCGGATAACTTTCCCACCCGCTATCTGGTAAGCGATGCGAGTGTTTTGCTAGGCATTCCCCACGTCCACGGCGCGATCCATCGCTTCGAGGGCGAGGTGAGTGTCTTTCTGCCGAGCGGGCCATGTTACCGCTGTCTCCACCCAAATCCCCCTGCACTCGGAACCGTACCGTCGTGCAGTGAGGCAGGGGTGCTGGGTGTGTTGCCGGGACTGGTGGGGGCGATTCAGGCTACGGAGACCCTGAAACTGCTGCTTGGAATTGGGCTACCGCTGGTCGGGCGCTTGCTTCTGCTCGATGCACTCACTCTGCGGTTTCGCGAGCTACGCCTGCCTCGAAATCCAGCGTGCGTGGCCTGTGGGAACACGCCAAGTCTGCCCGAGCTTACCGATAACACTGCGGTACAATGTGCTACTAAATACACAACAGGAGTAACAACGATGCGTGAGATGACGCCCACGGAGCTAAAAGTAAAGCTGGATCGAGGCGATGATTTTCTTTTGATTGATGTGCGCGAGCCCAATGAGTTTGAGCTGTGCCGGATCCCTGGTGCGCGGCTTATCCCCCTAAACACCGTTCCGCAGCACATGGGCGACCTCGATCAGGATGCGGAGATCGTCCTTCAGTGCCGCAGTGGTCGTCGGAGCGCCGATGCGCTGTTATTTCTTCAGGCGAATGGTTTTACCAACCTCTGGAACCTCAAGGGGGGAATTCTCGCCTGGGCCGATGACATTGACCCGACGATGGCAAAGTACTAAGCCCGCAACCCGCACAGGCTAACGGCACACCGCGCGGATCACAGAAAGAGCCTCAGCAATACCGTCGTGGCCTACTCCTAGATTGGTCACAAACCGGGGACGGCTACCGCTCCCCGAGCAGAGAACACCTTGGGCTTTGAGCCGGACCTTGAATGCATCGCCACTAAGGCCCGTGCCAGCAATATCGACAAACACCAGGTTGGTCTCTGGCCATGGGCAGAGCTTGAGCCCGGGGATTTCGGAGAGCCCTTGCGCTAGAATCTGGGCATTTTCGTGGTCAATGGCAAGCAAAGGCAGGTGGTTCTGGAGGGCGTAGAGCCCCCCGGCAGCAACGATCCCACTCTGGCGCATCGCCCCCCCAATAGCGTGCTTCCAGCGCCGCGCAACCTCAATCTGCTCGTCGGTTCCCAGCAGCAAAGCCCCAATCGGTGCCCCTAGCCCCTTTGTCAGGCAGACCGTCACCGTGTCGAAATCGCGAACTAAGCGCTGCGCCATGTCCCAGGCCCCCTCGACGCCGCCAAGTGCCACCGCCGCATTGAAGAGCCGTGCGCCATCAAGGTGCAGCTTGAGCCCGGCCTCTCGCACTGCAACCACCACATCGTCTAGCTCCGCCGTTGACCAGATCGTGCCGCCACAGAAGTTGTGCGTGTTCTCTACACACACCAAGCGGGTGGGGGGGAAGTAGGGGCCGCTGGGACGAACTGCCGCCCGCACTTGATCCCCCGTGAAGACTCCCCGCGCACCCGTCACCATGTCCAGCATGACGCCGGAGAGCACCGCGGGAGTCCCGCCCTCAAACAAGCGAATATGACACTGCTCGTGGCAGATCACGGAATCGCCCGGTTGCGTGTGAACTTTCAGCGCAATCTGATTGGCCATGGTTGCCGAGGGCAAAAACAAAGCCGCCGCCTTGCCAAGCTTCTCCGCCAGAAAGTCCTGGAGCGCCTGCACCGTCGGGTCTTCACCAAAGTGATCGTCTCCAACCTCCGCCTCCGCCATCGCCGCCCGCATCGCCGCCGTCGGCTTGGTTTTAGTGTCCGAGTATAGGTCTATCATTGTGATGTGTTAACGATCTCCCACTGCACGCTTAAACGCGGCTGATCCACCAACGACTGGGAGAATGATCTGAGTGGCATCGAGATCAACCATCAGCTTCGTGCCGGCCTTGGGCCAGAGCGTGAAGTCGCGGTCGCTGGAGAGAATCATCAGGCCGATTCGCTTGCCAACCGGGATGATCTGGTCGTCGGGTTGGAGGTTGAACGTGAGGGTCACGAACTCGCTCGGTTTCAGGGGTGTGCCGCGCTCCATTGCGTGGTAGTCGCCGCCCTTGGTCAGTGACTTGGCGTTTTGCGGGTCGGCCCAGCCGCGCGTGATCAGGTTCGCTGTTCCGATTGGCCCCTGCGTCCACGGTAGCTGAACCAAGTACACCGAGAGATTTGCCGCCGCCGCACTCGACGCCAGCCGGATCGTGACTTGCGCTGTCCCAGACAGGTGAACGGGCGCGGTTAGCTCGGGGGTGGCGTAGAGCAGGCGGTTGAGAGAGTCCGCGGTCTGCACCAGTTTTGTGGCATCGAGGGAAACATCATCGGTCAGCTCTTCGGGGGATTGCTTGACGGGCTTGACGGGGGAGAGGCCGCCCGCTGTCTTGCCGCCTGCGGTGAGAAAGAATTTTACCGGCGAGGCCGCCGGGTTCGGGTAGTCGTCGTAGGGAATTGGCTCAGATGCGGTGCCTCTAGGGGCTCCTGGCTCCCGTTCCCGCACGATATATGCTTTTGGCCCCTTTTCAATGCCATTTTGTACGTCATAGAGGAAACGTGTGAACCACTTGTTCATCAGCTCCAAGGGCGGATCGCCGCCGTGCCCGCCTTGATGGAAGTACTGCACGAGCGGAACGCGGCCTTTAACTGCCTGGCTGATACGCACGCTGTGCTCCGGCACGACGTTCCAGTCGTTGAAGGCGTGGGCCATCAGAACCGCGCACTTGATGTTTTTGGTGAACGGAAGCAGATCATGCTCGGCCCAGAACGCATTGTAGTCGCCCGTGCGTCGGTCTTGCCCCTTGGCAAACTCACCGTCACGG
>JANNDD010000236.1:0-2354 GCA_031387365.1 Armatimonas sp.
GGGACATCCAGGCAGGTGTCGGCGGCGGCGATCAGAAAGACTTCGTGGCCGGTAGTGTCGGCTTCGATTGCGGCGCGAAACGCGGTGGCGACATCGCGGACATCAATGTAGCTCCAGAAGTTGCCGCTGCCGCCGTGCGGATAGCTAGCGCGGCGATCCGCAAGCCAGGTGTAGGTCTCGGGCGTGATGACGTTATTGATGCGCAGCGAGACAATCGGCATTTGCGGGTAGCGCACTGAGAGCGAGTCGCAGATCACCTCGCCCAGAAATTTCGAGAGCGCGTAGGCGTTAGGCGTGGTCGCTCGGTCGCTCTCGTCGAAGGGAAGTTTCGCAGGGAGCTGATCGGTTGTCAGCCAGCCTGTCGCCATCTCCGACGAAGCATAGACGAAGCGCTTCACGCCAAAGTCTCCGGCGGCCTGCAAGACATGGTAGGTCGAGAGCGTGTTATTGGCAAAAACCGTCTGGCGTGGGTCGCCACTTGGCGACGGGTTGGCCGCGACATGGCAGACAAAATCGGGTCTGACTTGCGCAAACGCATCGTAGACCTCGCCGGAGTTCGTCAGATCCACTTTGATAAACTGCCCCGGCAGGCCCTCTAAGCGCCGCTGGTCTAGATTCGTGACCTCGTAGCCCGCCGCCACCAGCTCACGCACGACATACGCCCCCGCTTTCCCACTTCCACCCGTTACTAGAGTTTTCATGGGGTGAGTGTACCCGCAATGGCGAAAACGCTAGTTCTTCCCCTTGCCTTTCCAGGCATCCAGAAGCGCTTGCTGGCTCGGGTTTAGCAGGGGGCGAAGCTGGGCACGGACATCGTCCATAATCGCCTTGTTTTTTAGGGCGAGATCCTTACGTGTGGCTGGATCCTTGCGTGCATCCGGGTTGCTACGGAGCGTCTCCGTCAGCTCCGTGAGCTTCTTCTGGGCAGAGTCCACAATAGGATCCACTCGCTTGCTCTGCTCTGAGGAAAGCGTTAGTGTGTCTAGCAGGTCGGCGAAGGGACCGCGCTTCTCGCGTTTTTCCTGAGTCTTGTCGCCCTTCTTAGCCTGTGCCAGCGTCTCTTTGAACTGTGCTTGCTGATCGGGAGTGAGCGTGGCGAGAATATCCGCCTCCAGCTTCAGCGCGACGGCTTCAAGCTTGGTGCGCTGGGCATCCGAGAGAGTCAGGGAGTGGAGCGCCTCGACCAGAGTGGCGAGCTGGCTCCGGTCGCGTGTGGCCTTGTTTGCGGTAGCGGCGGGATTGCGATCCGCTTTGCGGGCTTGCTTATCGGGTTTTTGGGCGTGGGCAGGCAGGCTCAGGGCCAGCAGGACGGTGGTGGCGAGAAGGGCAATATTTTTCATATCCCGCTAGACGCAAGAGCCTGCTTTGGGGTTCACTTTGCGGTGCGGCCCTCCTGCTCATCGGTGAGGAGCGGGTTGCCGGTTTTGACGCTAGCAGCGTCGAGGTTCTCGCCTTTCTGTTGCTCCCAGAGCCGCTGGGAGAGAACCTTTCGCACCATGGCGAGCTGCAGGGCGATCTCGGCGTACTCGTTTTGCTTGGAGTGGTGCTCGACTCCCCAGTAGCCTGTGTAGCCCGCATCGAGCAGGAGCTGTATCTTCTCGAACAGGCAGGTACGGGTGATCTTGGCATCCACGTGCGTGTGCACGGCGTAGGGGGCCAGCCGCCTATCGCCCTCGTCGGGGTCGCCCAGCTCCCAGTGTCCGATATGTAGCAGAATTCCGTAGGCTGGGTGCGCAACTGTCTGGGCGATGTCTTCCATATTGTCGGCGATGAGCGAGATGCCCCAGTGCGTCTCCGGCCCCACCGAGAAGCCGTGCTCTTGTCCAAACTCACAGTACTCGCGGAACTGGTCGCTGATTACCGTGAGCTGCTCGGGCGTCATGCGCTCCAGCTTGCCGCCCGTATCAATACGAACCGTCTTTGCTCCTAGCGCCGCCGCCACTCTCAGGTGCTCAAAGGCCCGCTCACGGTTTGTGGCGCGCGCCTCGGGAGCATCCTCCCACACATGGCAACCGTCGGCGTGGTAGTTCACCAGGGTGAGCTCACGCTCGTCCAGACCGTGCCGCACTTTACGAATAAAATCACGGTCCAGCGTGGGTAAGAGCCCATTCCAGATATCGGCAGTGTCGAGGCCAAATCGGTAGCGACAGGCTTCCAGATAGCCAAAAATATCGATCTTGCCCTCGGCCAGCAGGCCATGGACACTGTATCCCGCGATTGAAATCTTCATAATAATCTTTCTTTACTTGCTCAAAAAGGGACGGACGGCATCGGCGAGGATTTTATAGCCCTCGGCATTGAGGTGTAGCTTGTCTGTGATAAAGAGCTCAGGGCGTGGCTCGTGGCTCGGGCCA
>JANNDD010000783.1:0-22248 GCA_031387365.1 Armatimonas sp.
CTGGCCACCGCGCTGGACTGGGTGGAGCCCTATGACATCGGCAGTGCACGGGAGATTTTCGGCAGCTTTATGCCCGGCAAGCCCATGCTCACCACAGTAGGAGAGCAAGACGCACGGGCGGCGCAGCGGCGGCTCTGGCACCTATCTCTTCTCGGAGACACGGGCTGCATTATCTGGTGGAGCGAGGACTGTCTGGATTTTAGCAAAGACGACTGGCCACTGACCAAGCGGGCGCTGGCTCTCGCACCGATCTTGAAGGAGCTACAGGGGCCGCTCGCCACACGCTTTCGCCAGGCAAAGCGCACAGCCGACCCGATCTTTATCCACTACTCCCAGCCGAGCATTCAAGTGGCGTGGCTCCTGGAGTCCACCGTGGACGGTTCCACATGGCACCGGCGCTTCTCCAGCTACGAAGCCACCCACAATCAGCACACGAAAGTCCGCGCTGCCTGGCTCGCCGCGCTCCATGATCTGGGCTACACCCCACAGTTCACCGCCAACTTAGCCTCGCTCCCTGCCAGCGCCACCGTGATCCTGCCCCACTCCTACGCCCTCACAGACAGCGAGCGCCGCGCCCTGCCCCGCTTTAAAACCGTCCTCTCCAGTGGCCCGGTCGGGGTGTTCGACGGTCACGGAAAGCTTTTCGAGGGCACGTTTCCGCAGACCCGTGTGCTGGAACAACCGCCTACAGCGGACGAGCTTGCCCGGCTCTTACCGATGTCTCCCTCGGTGCGTGTTCGCCCAAGCGACCATGTGAGAGTGCATCGCTACATCTCGGGGAACGCTCATCTGCTGGCCTTTGAGCGCAATGTGGCCTACCAGATGAGTGAGTCGCTCCAGCAAGCGGGCGGCAACGAAGCCCTGGAAAAACCCATTGAAGTCGTCGCCACGCTCGACAAGCCAGGGTTAGTCACCGATCTTAGAACAGGAAAGTCCCTGGGCCGCACGGCAACACTGCGTTTCACGCTTGACCCGTGGAAGCCCAGCCTGTTCTCCGTGCGCTGACCTCTGAAGAAACCTCCACGCCTTACCGATAACTTGCTTGTAGTTCTACTAGGTTTACCCAGGTAAAAAAGTAGAGAAGGAGAGCAAGTGATGGCGGTCAGCTATATTTTTAGTATCATGCCCTTTTGGATCATTGCCCTGACGATGGGTATGCTCGTCTGGATTCTCTCTCTCTCGCTCCGCCTGCTGGATGTCTGGCGCTGGACCAACGAGCTCAAGCACTGGAAGACCATCCCGCAGCCCTACTGGAAAAAAGCAAAGTATCTTCTTGGCTTTAGCTAAGCAGAGGCAGAGTTGCCACTTTTCTCTCCCCACGAACCACGGCAGCGGCAACAGACCAGTCGTAGGTGAGGTCTTCTTCGGCGGCGTTGCGGTAGGTGATAATCCAGGCGTAGCGGTCTTGGCCGCTGGTATTGGGGTGCGAGGCGTGCAGTGTCAGATCGTGGAAAAAGACGGCATCGCCGGGATCACAAGGGGCGCTGACGGCAAGTGCTTCGTCTACGGCATCTTCGGCGAGCCTATGGCCGAAGCCTTCCCCCTCAGGTGCTTTCCCCTCGTGCTCCGTGAGTGTCTTATGACTCCCCGGCAGGAGCTTCAGACAGCCGTTCTCTTTAGTAGCAGCTTCCAGGGCCACCCAGACCGAGATCTTATGCGCCCCTTTCCAGTACGGCCAGTCCTGGTGCCACGGCGAGCCGTAGTCGGTAGTGGCGGACTTGAAGACCACTTTATCCGAGAGAAACTCGATATCGGGCCCGATCAGCGACTCCAGCGCATCTAAAAGGCGGGGGTCCCGAATAGCCTCCGCAAAGACCGGACTGCTGGCCGCCAGCCCCACGAAGACCCCCGCATGGTCGCCCTTTCGTGCCACGATCCGCAGTGCCTCCGCCTTAAGTGCCGCCACTTCCTCCTCAGAGAAGAGCGTGTGCACGAGAACATACCCAAACTGCGCGTAGGTCTCTTTCAAGCCGCCATCGGCATCGGTTCCAATGGGCTGCACGTCCAGCCCCTCCTGCTCGCGCCAGGCATTCAGCGCCTCAGCCATGTAGTGCCAGCGGACACTCCAGTAGCGAAAGCGGCGGTGGGTGTTCATCGCCGCGAAGAGTATCTCGACTGACTCACGGTCTGGCCAGGGAGTGCTCAGTAGCGACTGCCACTGCTGGGCCGCCGCCGCACCCTGGGCAAACGCTTCCTGTGAGGGGCTCGTTTGTAGGGCACGTGCTGAAAAATAGGCCAGACACTCGGCAGCGACTGCGGTGAAAGGAATTCCCGTGTGCATTGCGGCTATTGTACACAAAAAAAGAGGCTCCGGAAAATCCGGAGCCGAGTTACTCTCGTCGTGTCAGTGTCTTCCTGCTAAGTGTCTGCCAGGAAGACACCAATCTGTGCCTCACGCCCCTCCCCCAGCGGGAGGAGCGCGGCTTTTGTGTCTAAGTCGCCCGTGAGCAGGTTGCGCACCAGCGGCTCACGGTTGTTCTTGATGATTCGGATATGTGTCATGCCCGGCGGGGCAATCACCGGCACCAGCACCTGAAGTGTCGCGGGACAGACGAGCGGCAGGTAGTCCACGCGCTCCCCCTCGGGACCTGTCACTTGAACATACTCCCAGGCGGCGGGCTCGGGTGCGAAGGTCTGCCACTGCCGGACAACCGCCAGTTTCTCCCGATCCGCCGCGCAGTGGCTCCCCAGTGCCCCCACAGCCAGCAGGAGTGCCAGAGGGAGCTGAGTGAGCGCGTTAAGATCGGCAATCGGCACCGCATCCAGATTCTCGCCCGCATGCTCCCGAGCCACTCGGAGCGCACGCAGTGCCAGGTTCAGCCAGAGGGGATCCGTGTCCACACGCGTCAGTGCCAGCGCTCCCCGTGCCCCAGCCAGGCTGGTTCGCAGAAGTGCTTCGGGCTGGAGCGGGTCGCCCAGAGACCCATCGGGGAGCCGCCGGGTTCGCAGCAGCGTTCCCACTTCTTTAGCCAAAGCGATCATCCGCTCACTCTCGTACTCCCGTGAGACCAGCAAGATCCCCTCAATCAGCGACGCGAGCTGCTCGGTAGTGGCCACCTCGGGCGAGAGGGTCGCCAGCTCCATCCCCTCCTCAATCGTGGCAACACTTCGCAGTGCCGCTCTCAAGAAAACCTCATTGCTCGTGCGCCGGAAAGTCTCCACCAGTGCAATCAGCGCCTCGCCCACTGCCCAAGGGGAGACGTGCGGCAGGGCAGCCCCCCCCTCATGGAAGCGCTCCCCTTGGAGAAGGCCGTCTTTATCCATCCGCAGCAGGAGCCACTGCGCCGCCGACACTGCCGTCCGTGAGAGCAGCTCTGTCTGGAAGTGTGCATGAAGCAGGTGGAGCCCCGTCGCGGTTCGGGCCGCCACCGTCGTGGAGAGAGTGGGTTCTCCCTGAAAATCCTCAAAGCGGCGCTCACTGCGCTGGGTATCCCAGATCGCCCCCCAGTGTGGGCTCTCCACCTGCGCTACCTGAAAGTCGCAGACACCGCGCCCCAGAAGCCGCGCACGTCGCCGCAGGGCATCATCGCCCGTCAGGTAGTGGTGCCCCAGAAGCGCACAGGCAGCCAGCGCCGCATCCGTCCCCTCACCAGCCGCCACGCGGTCTTCACCGAGAGTGTAGATCAGCCGATCCACGCCCCGCTTACGCACCCGCTCCTCACTCATCAGTGCAGCGGCTGCCGCGCAAGAAAGCTCCCAGAGAAACGGCTCCGTCTCGGCGGAGGGAAGCTGCTGTGCATCAGCTACCAGTGCGACATGCTGCCGGAGTGCCTGGTGAACATCGGCTTCACTTCGTGCAGGAGTAACCCGAGTCTCCCAGGCCAGTGTCGCTCCCGCACCTCCAAGGCTCGCTCCCGTGAGAACAAGCTCAATGGCGCGCTCACGGCTTTGGGGAAAAGCGCCCGGGGTCTTACTCACCAGTGTGGTGACCAGCTCCTGAGACCAGAGCGCAAGAGCCTGCCCTCCTTGCACGGTCGAGAGAGTGACAAGCTTTTGTAGACCCGGCGACAGTGGGAAGTACAAGCGAATGCTATCAGGAATATCCGTCAGCGGCGCGGCAGCCAGCGCAGGGGCTGTGGCCCCCACACGCCAGGTCCATAAAAGAGTATCCCCCCGTCCTTCGACATACACGAGAAAACGCAGTGCTGCCCGTGCCGCTGTCGCCGTCTTACGCCGCCCCCCGAGAAGAATACGATCCCGTTTCTTGCGGGAGTGCTGATTCAAATAGACCGGGAAAGTCTGCCCACGCAGCGTGACCTCCGCCAGAGGCCGAAAGGCGGTGGACTCAAATAAGGCTCTCCCGGACTTACCACGCAGCCAGCAGAGCCGAACCCGAAAAATATCCTTATGATCCGGGAGAAGCTCCAGGCCAATAGGGGAGTAAGGAAATCGGTAGAGAACTTCCTCCTTAGGGAGGATCGTGGGCGGCGTAGTCATGGTTACTTGAGTTATCGGTGTGTCTCCAGCACGAAAGCCCTGTTAAGAACGCGGGAACCAGCCCCGCAAAATCGCCAGAAATTAATGCAACCTCCCCCCCACCTCCTCTACAGTTTCTCGCCAGTCTTCCCATAATCCCAGTATGCCCTCGCGCGTTCCGCAGTTCGGGCAGTTTTTTGGGAGGTTGATTGCGTGTCTATACTATCCTCGCTATTCGGAAAAGAAGTGGTTATCGGGCTCGATATTGGAAGTTCCATGATTAAGGCAGTCCAGGTCGAACCTACCCGGGGAGGCTTTCGTGTCGTTAGAGCGGCAGAGCAGAAGACTCCACAAGGAGCAGTACGAGATGGCGTGATTATCAGCCGTGAGCCCATCGCGATGGCGATACGCCAGATGCTTCAGGCAGCAGGGATCTCCGCCAACGCTGCCGTTCTCTCGGTCTCAGGGCCCAGTGTAACCGTGCGCCAGATCCGTGTCCCTAAGATGAACGCAGCGACCCTAACCAAGTCTATTCGCTACGAAGCGGGTAAGTACATCAGCACCAATATCGAGGACGCTGCACTCTCCTTTGAGATTATGGGGCCGTGCGACGACGACCCCACGCAGATGGATGTGATGCTCGTGGGCACCAGCCGTGACCTCGTCGAGTCTCGCGTTGCTGTGGCGCAGCTAGCGGGCCTAGAGGCAATCGCAGTAGATATTGAGTCCTTTGCGATCCTACGCGCCATTGTTGATACCGCACCAGACGATTTCGCCGATGAGAACCTGCGGGCCATCGTTGATATCGGCGCTGCCCATACCGAAGT
Organism: Armatimonas sp.; assembly: GCA_031387365.1. Lineage (GTDB taxonomy): Bacteria > Armatimonadota > Armatimonadia > Armatimonadales > Armatimonadaceae > Armatimonas. Next base: position 5,244 of record JANNDD010000783.1, read on the forward strand.
GATTATTCTCTCCGGACCCGATTTCGCCCTCACTCGCTCCATTCCGATCTCGGGAGATACTTTTGCCGATGCCCTAAAGAACCAGCTTCGGATCGAACCCAGCGAGGCGGAGCTGCGCAAACAGGACGTGGATATGGGAGCACTCATTACCGGAGAAGGCTCACCGGAGTCCATTGAGCTCTCACGTATTATCCAGACGACTATGGACGAGCTCTTGCGCGAGATCCGCCGCTCCATCAACTACTTCCAGTCACAGCTCGCAGATGAGGGAGTCACTGCCAACCTTTCGGAGATCCTGCTCGTCGGGGGCTCGGCCCAGATACGCAACCTTGCGGCCTACATGTCCGCTCGCCTTGGTATCCCCACCCGACTCTGTGACCCTTTCGCCAGCTCTCAGCTCGAAACGAGCCCAGAGGCAGAGGAGTGGCTCCAGGAGCAGGGGCCCAGCCTGACAGCAGCCTTGGGCCTGGCACTCAAAGAGTTCACAGGGCCACAGCTCGGCAGTAAGAACTAGGGAAGAAAAGGTTCAACACCACCATGCCAAATATCAATCTGATCGCCGAACGTCGTGCCGAAAAACGGCGCATGGAGCGACTGAGTAAACAGCTATTTTATGCGATGGGAGCCTCTCTGGCGATCCTCGTCTCGGTAGGCTCCTATCTGGTGACCGCACGTTTCAAGCAAATGGGAGATGTTGCGGACGCCAATCATCGGATGGATAAAGTACGGCCCATTATCGACGAAATTGACAGAGTGAGAAAAGAAACAAGTGATAAGCAGCCCAAGGTCGCGACCCTGGAAAGAGCACGCTTTGACACACTACGCTGGACACTACTCTTCCAGGCGGTAGCCCAGTCCCTACCTAAAGATGTCTGGCTGACCACCATCGGAGCCCCCGAAGGGGAGCCTATTGTGGTCAGCCTCTCAGGCTCCGCTCCCTCACAAGCGGTCGCGGGCCAAGTGGCTCTTAACCTGAAAAGCAAGCCCCTCTTTGAGCGTGTAGAGCTTCTCAGTACCAACCTACTGGATAAAGGGGGCCGCTTCGGCTTCCAGATCAACGCCCCCATCAAGCCCATTTCTCTGCCCGCAGCACCTCCCCCCACAGAGGCAAAGAAGACAGCTAAAGTGGCGACGGACCAAGGAGATAGTAGCCGTGTTTAATCCAACCGCCGGTGGGCTCCGGAATCTCTCTTTCCAGCCTGGTAAACAATCCGCCATTATTATGGGAGCACTTACAGGGGGACTCTTGCTTCTTACGGGGGGGCTCTACTTCTGGCAGTCTGGGGAGATCGCACGTGTCGACAAAGAAGTGACTACTCAGCTTGAGCAAGTCCACGACAATGAGCGAAGCGCCAAGCAGCTGGATCAAGTGCATCTGGAAGCCGCCGCAGTAGATGGCAAGCTGCACTTTCTTGAGCAGAATGTCTCCTCAGGAGATTATATTCCAACGATGGTGCAGCAGATGGCCAAGCGTGCTCAATCCTATAGCCTAATCGTCACCAACTCGCGCCATAGTATCGAGATCGTTCCTCCGCCCCAGCCACTGAGCAAAGAGGATAAGGCCGCTGGGAAGAAGCTGGCACTACCACCTGCCTATAACAAGGCTCGCATAGAGATTGATCTAACCGGCACCTACAACAATGTCGCGCGATTTATTCATAGCCTTACACGCTTTGAGAAAATTATCACTGTCAACTCCGTCATGGAGCAATCCCGTCAGGACAAGGCAAATAGCTCGCCCGATCTCTCCGTGCGTATCGTCATGACAGGCTATGTCTTTCCCGATGGGGATAATATTGCCTCCAAAAAACAAGAGCCTAAGCTCGGAACCCTCAGTGAGCGCCGAGCAATGGAAAATCAGCTCTTGAGTCCGCCGTCACCCCAGCCGAAATAGTCAGGCAGAGGCTAGGAAAACTTTATGAAGCCCATTGATAAGAAAGATATGCCCAAGCTGATCGCACTGATCGGCCTATCGGTCTGTACCCTTGGTTACGGTGTCTACAGTCTCGTGGGTGGCACCTCCTCGGCAAGCCCTCCTGCGAAAGCCGCACCGAAGGATCAGACAGCACAAGCAGCTCCCGCAGGGGGAGGCGGTGTCCCTACCACGGATGACGTTCTGACCACGGAGCTCACGCGTCTGGAAAAGATCAGCGAGCCGGTTCTGGTTCGCGATCCGTTTCTGATCACCTCCAGTGCGAGCCCGGCACCAACACCGACGACACAGCTGCCCCCCTCAGCACCTGGCCCCACTCCGCCCCCATCCCCGCAGGATGTGGCCACTACCAACGCGAACCACCGCGCAAAAACTCTCGGGGAGATGCTTGGGGTCAGTGTCCGGCTTCCCAGACCCGGCGGTGACGAAGACCCGCGTGGCGGAGGTTCGGCGACATCTTCCGGCTCAACGTCTCATATTGTCCTACCGCCGCCACAGCCAGCGCAGCCCCCAGCACTATCGGTGACGGGCATCATGGTTTCCGAAAACGGTCAGGGCAAGAGCATTGCCATTGTTCGCATCAAAGACGAAACCCGCTGGCTCTCCGTGGGAGAGGATGTCGGTCAGGGTTTTGTTGTCCGTAGCATCCGACGAACGGATAGCGGCAGCGAGCTGGAAATCATAGATTCTAACGACAAAAAACGCCACTTCATCTTCAAGGTGAACTGAGCAAATCAGATAACTGAGTCAATTCAGATAGAGGAGCTACTCTCGTGCAAACTCAAAAAAATCTCTTAGCCTTCGGACTTGCTTCCGTCGGAATGATCGCGGCCTCAAGCCCAAGTCATGCGGCACCCAGCGCGATCAACGATATCAAAGAGGTAACCATCACTGCAGAAAATGCAGCCACAAGAATTACCATTACCGGTTCACTGTCCTTTACCCCAGAAGTAAAGACCCTAGACAAGAGCGGTGTGACCACGATCACCCTTCCTGGTCTCTGGCAGGCAGGGCGAGCCGGTAGCAAGAGTGTCCAAAAAAACGGAGTCGCTTTTGTCCGCTACGGTCAGTACTCAATGCGCCCCAGCAAACAAGTACGGATTGTCGCCAACTACAGCAGTAAGATTCGAAAAGGCCTCAAGGTCGAGCTCATCGCCTCCGAGGACAAGACCCGCTGGGATATTGTCCTCTACGCCCCCGGAATCGAGCCCAGCGAGCTGACGGCACGCGAGGTGCTCCCGGTTAATCTGACACCCATTGCCGCCGCTCCCCCCAAGCTCGCCCTAGCCTTACAATCGGAGAGAGACCCACTCCCGGGTATCTCCGTTCGGAGCCAGCGCACCCGAGTCTCGATTGACACCCGTGCCCTGATGGCGGCAGCGAGCCGTGTAGCCTCCAGCGTTGCCTTCGCTCCCCGGGATGCTGCCCGGCTCGCAAGCTACGAGCTACTGACAGCACCACAACTGAGCCTGGCCTCGGTGCTCCCACTGGCACCGCGTCCTCGTCCACTGGTTGCCGCAACCACAGGCAGTCCGAAGCTTACCCCCTACTCTAGCCGGATATCCGAGCCCACTTTTACCAAGCCGCTCCTTCCCGCTCTTGAGCGCCCGGTGACTCTTACCCAGGCTCTGGCGGCTCCCGTTGCACTGGCCCCTGCTCCTCCTCAAGACGAGAAAAAAGCGGTGGTGATCTCCGTCAAGGCACCGAAAGCCACCACGCCCGTTGCCACCGTGACGGAGAAACCAGTCCCGACGGAGAAACCAGCCCCGACAGAGACGCCAGTTCCCGCGGAGCCAAAGCCCCCTATTGCGACGCCCAAACCCATCGTGGTGCAGGAAAACGCACTGGAGCGTGTGGTCTCACTCGACTTTGTCAGCTCCGAGCTCTCCGATGTCCTCAAGCTTATCTCCGTCCAGGCGAAAGTCAATGTGGTCTCCGGACAGAGCATTATTGGCAAAAAAGTGACCCTCTCCCTCCAGAAAGTGCTCCTGCGAGATGCACTCGACTGGATCACCCGTACCTCGGGAGTCTCCTACACCATGGAGGGGAGCAACACGATTATTGTCGGAACAGGCCAGGAGATCTCACTCCTGAAGCGCACCAACGAGACCCCGGAAGCAGCCTCAGCAAATATCCCCTTCTTCTACGCCGATGCCGACTCGCTCAAGACCGCGCTGACGGCAGCGTTCCCCAATGTTGCGATCCATATCATCAAGGCGAGTGAGGAATCCAAGAAGCCCGAAGAGAATACGCAGCAGACACAGCAGGCTGCCACGGGTGAGCGTGTTGGGGTTGGTGGTAGTGCAGGGGCGGCAAGTCCCTCCTCTATGACCAATATCAAGCCACGTGGCGGCTCTATCTGGGTTGTGAGCACTCGCTCTATTATTACGGAGCTTCGCCGCACCATCGAGGATATGGAGCGCGGCCTGATCGAGATCGCCCAGCGGGATGCGGACCGCAAGTCCGAACAGATGCGTGCTTTCGTGAATGACACCTATGAGATGAAATACGTTGATCCAACCCAGGCAGCTCGCCTGGTGCTGGAGAGCGTCCCTAACATTATTATCCGACCTGGCCCCTCGCAGCGCTTTATTGCCACGGCTCTAGGTGTGGGTGGTTCACTTGGTCAGGGAAACACCGGCGCAGCAGGTGCAGGTGGTGCAGTAGGCGCGGGCGGTGCAGCAGGCGCGGGTGGTGCAGCAGGCGCAGGTGGTGCAGCAGGCGCAGGCCTGGTGGAGTCCCGCCTTCTCCTGCTGACAGGGAAAGATATAGATGTCAAGCGTGCAAAAGAGATGCTCAGCCAGCTCGATACTCGACCACCTCAGTTCATCTACGAAGCCCGCCTGGTTGAGGTGAATAAAGACGATGTCAGTCAACTAGGCCTGAAGTACGATCTGGGGAAAGCCATCCAGATCGGAGAGAACGACTTAGGTGGACAGAAGAACACTAGTATCAACAATGTGGCAGGTGGACGTAATCTTAATGGGGGCGCGATCTTCCGGACTCCTTTCAGTATTGCAACCCAGATTGATGCCTTAGCGACCAAGGGGAAAGCCAATATCCTAGCGCGCCCAACCCTCTCCGCACTGGATGGCAATCAGGCAGTTACCTTTATTGGCGATCAAGTCCCCTACGTTATCTCACAGTCCATCGGCGCGAACGGTGGTCTCAACATCCAGACAGGGATCGCTAGCGCGGGAATTCGCCTACAGGTCTCGGGGCGCTCCAACGGGGATGGGACAATGACTATCTACGTCCACCCGGAGATATCTGCCATCACCCAGTTTGTGGGCGGGTTGCCGCAGATCTCCACCCGGTTCGTGGACACCACGATCCGTGTGAAGGACGGGGAGACGATCGCAATCGGGGGCCTCGTGCAAAAGCAAGAGATTGATAACATGCGCAAGTTGCCGGGTCTGGGGGATCTGCCGGTTCTAGGCCAGCTCTTCCGCTCCAGCGACAAGCGCATCAAAGAGAGCGAGATACTGATCTTCATTACCTGCTCTTTATCTAAAGACTAAAGTCCAAGCTCGAAAGAGGCAAAAAAGGGGTCAGCCGCACATCAGTGGCTGGCCTCTTTTTTTGTGTGCCCAGTACCAATAATCAGAGATAGGTTATGACAGCAACACAGACAAATCGAATTGGTGATGTGCTTGTAGAGAAGGGGCTTCTTACTCCAGAGCAGCTTCAGAACGCCATAGACAAGCAAAAACAGCTTGGGGGTAAGCAACCTCTGGGTGAGATTCTGGTCTCGATGGGCCTCATTACCGAACGTGACCGGGTCAAAGCCCTAGGGGATCAGTGGGGCGTGGATTACGCGGACCTCACTGAGATTATTATCCCCGATGATGTGGTGCAGTTGGTCTCCCAGGAGCTTGCCCGCCGCTACAAGATGATCCCCATGGAGGTCATTGGTAATCGGATCAAGATGGCGATGAAGAATCCTCTGGATATCTTCGCCACCGACGAAATCCGGCTGATGACGGGCAAAGAGGTCATTCCCCTGATCGCCCCCGAGGATGATATCCTTGCCGCAATCAATGACAACTACCGGGTCGCTGCCCAGAATCTCAACAGTGTCCTCCAGACCTTCCATACCGAAGAGGTGGAGCTGGATCGAAAGCGCCCAGAAGAGCTCGCCGCCGAAGTGGATCAGGCCGAGGCGGAGTCCGCTCCCATTATCCGGCTTGCCAATGCACTGATCTCACGCGCTGTGCAGGAGAAAGCCTCCGATATTCATATTGAGCCCGGGCGGGAGTCTATTCGCATACGCTACCGCGTGGATGGCATCTTGATGGACGGTCTCCAGGTACCTAAGAACGCGCAAAATGCTCTGGTAAGCCGCTTTAAGATCATGGCGGAGATGGATATCGCGGAGAAGCGTGCGCCCCAGGATGGCCGCATCTCCATGATTGTCCAGGGGAAACACTACGACTTTCGCGTCTCCAGCCTGCCTGCCGTCTACGGTGAGAAGATCGTGATGCGCGTGCTGGACAAGAGCAATATTAATATTGGCCTGCACCGGCTCGGCTTGCTTCCTCACACCTTTGAGATGTTTGAGTCCATGCTGATGCGCTCCTACGGCATTATCCTAGTCACCGGACCGACGGGTTCAGGAAAGTCAACCACTCTCTACTCCAGCCTGGCAAAAGTCAACTCCGGCGAGAAGAATATCATTACCATTGAGGACCCCGTGGAGTATGAGATCTCCGGCATCACTCAAGTGGGGGTTAACAACAAAGCGCACATGACCTTTGCGGCGGGCTTGAAGGCCATGCTACGCCAGGATCCCGATATTATTATGGTGGGAGAGATGCGCGACCAGGAGACGGCAAATATCGCCATTGAGGCCGCGCTCACGGGGCACTTAGTCTTCTCCACACTCCACACAAACGATGCGCCAGGTGCCGTCGCCCGCCTCATGGATATGGGCGTGGAACCGTTTCTGATTGCCTCCGCTACAGTTGGGGTGATGGCCCAGCGCCTGATGCGCCGTGTCTGTGATAAGTGCAAGACCACCTACGAGCCCCCTAAAGAAGCCATCAAGCGCCTAGGAATGAGCCTGGATGATATGGAGCGTAGCCCGGTGACGTTTTACCGTGGGCGTGGCTGCGAGGTCTGCAAGGGCACGGGCTACAAAGGGCGTGTCGGCTGCTACGAGCTGATGCCCATCACCGATAAAGTCCGGGAGCTGATCCTGGCCCACGCGTCCGCCTACGCGATCCGTGAAGCCGCCATCGAAGGTGGGATGCGCTCACTCAAAGAAGATGCGATGGAGAAGATTCTTCTGGGAATGACGACTCTGGAAGAGAGTCTGCGTGTGATTTACTCAGGCTAGCCCCTAAAGAGAGGCTTCCTAAAACACATAATCCTATATAAGAGAACTTATGAATGTACCCACGAAGAGCCCCACAAGAGGCCCCATCATTGGCATAGACCTGGGTACGTCTACCTCCGCGATCGCTTTTTTAACACCCGAGGGTGAGCCCGAGCTGATCCCGGATCTCAATGGCGATACGATTGTCCCCAGCATGGTTCAGCTCCTGCCCGATGGCCAGCTCGTGGTGGGCTCGGTTGCCAAGAGCGGCGCTGTCACCTACCACGACCGAACTGCAATGGAAGTCAAGCGACTGATGGGCACCGGCGAGACCGTCAAGCTCGGCAAGAAAGTTTTCTTCCCCGAGGAGATCGGCACTGAGATTCTCAAGCACCTCAAGCAAGCCGCAGAAACCAAACTCAACAGTGAGATCAAACAAGTGGTGATCTCGGTACCCGCACGCTTCGAGAACGCCGCCCGTGAGGCCACCCGTAAAGCCGCTGAGGCAGCCGGCCTAGAGGTCATTCGCCTGATCAATGAGCCCACCGCCGCTGCCCTCTCCTATGGTCTGGGGCACCTAGCGGATCAGAGTAAAGTGCTGGTATTTGACTTTGGCGGTGGCACGCTAGACGTAACCGTTCTCGAGATGTTCGAGGGCATTCTCGATATCCGCACGTCGGTCGGCGATGATAAGCTCGGCGGCAAAGACATTGATGAAGCTCTCATAAACCTGCTGCGTGATAAGTTCAAAGAGACAACGGGCAAGAAAATGCCGCCGCCATCGCGGGATCGTAAGGCGGCGCAGCGTATCAAAGAGGAGGCAGAAGTTGTCAAGAAATCCCTGTCTTTCGCCCAGTCCATTGAGGTCAATCTTCCGAACTTAATTACCACGCAGAGCCTTGTGTGCACAATCACCCGCGATGAGCTCGATGAGCAACTAGAGAGCATGCTCATGCGCGCCATGTCCGTGGTCAACGAAGCGCTGGCACGTGCCCGCCTGAAATGGGAAGAGATTGATGTCATCTTGCCCATCGGTGGCTCCAGCCGTATTCCCATGTTCCGCCGCGCCCTTGAGTTCGCCTCGGGCAAGTCACTCTACTCCGGCTCGCTCAACCCCGATGAAGCCGTGGCTTTGGGTGCTGCGATCGCTGCCGGAATTGAGCAGGATCTCTACCAGCAGCAGCAAAAAGACATCATGATTTTAGATGTCTCCCCCCACCGGCTGGGAGTGGCAACGATCAAACAAGTGGGTACCGAGCAGTATATAGAGGACTACTTCAGTGAGCTGATCCCCAAGGACGCCAAGCTGCCCGCGATTACCAAGCGGGACTACATGACCCTCTCCGATGGCACCGGCCCCATTGCGATCCGTATCTACGAGGCAGTTACCGCAGGGAATCTCTGCCGTGAGCACCGTATAATCAGCGAGCTAGCACTCCGAGCGCTGAATGTGGAGTCCAAAGACGAGCCGATCCAAGTGGAGTTCCGCTACACCCTGGATGGAACTCTGGAGGTCGCCGCACGCTACATCAGCGCCCCTATGGTGCAGATTGATGGCAAGTTCATTCTAGATGCCCCCGGAGCGGGTGGCGCAGAGATCCCTCAGGACATCTGGCGCAACGCCCCACTGGCTGAGCTGGCACTTCCTCTTATTGAGCAGGCGGAGCGGCAAGTTCAAGAGAACCCTGAACTGCGCAGTAGCATTGGAGAGATGGCAGGTTTTGTCAAGCTAGCCGTGATCCAGAACGACGAAGACCAGGTACGCAAGCGCCTGGACAAGCTCACCGATCTTCTCTTTGAGCTCACTTAAGCTCTTTGCCTCACTTAAGCTCTGAGGTCGCAACTACTTATTGCCAATAATACAACCAGGTATGGAAGAAAAATCGGACGAGACAACCCTCTACGACACCCTGGACGTTTCCGAGTCGGCGAAGACTGAGGAGATCCAGCGGGCCTACTTTCGCCTTGTCCGTCTTTGTCAGCCCCAAAAAGACCCGGAGTACTACCAGGAACTCAACCATGCACGCGAGACTCTGGTAGATCCGCAGCGACGAGGCGAGTACGATCAGACACGCAAAAACGGCTCACGAGTGCGTGTTCTTGTGGATCAGGCGGTCCGCGCCCTAGAGCGCGACCCACAAAAAGCCCTCGGACTGCTCAAAAGTGCCGTCACCATGGCACCAGACCTCCCTCGTCCACGTCAGTTCATGGCGCAGCTCCTGATGCGCAACAAGGACTACGCTCTTGCCGAGCGGCAGTACCGCTGGCTCTTGCGGCGTACCCCCAACGACGAGGCACTGCGCTGTAAGCTCGCCCGCTGTCTCTTAGTGCAGGGAAAGGCCCCCGAGGCGGAGCAGGAGCTCAAGGCCCTACTTGCCCTGAATGAGGCGCACTACGATGCCCAGCTCCTCCTCGCACGCATCTACCGCAGCCAGGGACGTACCGAGGAGCTGATTGATGCGCTCGAGGGGGCAATCTTTATGGACGAAGTAGAGAACTTCGCCGATTTCAATGCCTTACTCCAGCTCTTGATGGTCTATATCCAGAACGGCGATACTCCCAGTGTTGAGGAAACCTCTTTACGCCTCCTCAATGTTATCCCTGCCAATAAAAGCCAGCTCGCCATGGATGCATTTTTCCAGACCGTCGAGCTCTTTTTCCGTGAGGATCACTTTAACTGGGGCCATCAGCTCCTGCTTGCCATTCAGCCGCTTCCCTTACCAGAGGACAGCCCTACAAAAACGCGGAGGGAGGAGCTTATTGCCTGGTCAGCGCTGCAACAAGAGGCGCAGAGCCTAGAGCGCGACACCCTGCTCCAGGGAGCCATTCGTAGCTGCTTCCAGGTGCTCTACCGCGACCGTTCCTCGGAGGCGATTCGCCAGACCCGAATGAGCACTGCCTTTAGCCAGCTCCAAAAAGAGTACGAGGTAGACCCGCGTCAGATCCTACAGCAGCTCGCCTACCTTCGCAATGAGTATCCGCTGATCAGTGCCAACCAGGAGAAGTTCCTGGGAAGCCTCTGTCAGCGTGCGCTCCAGCGCCAAGTTTTTCTCCAGGCACAGCAAACAGCCCGAGTCGCCGCAGCCGCACAACAACCCGCTCTGGAGCCTCGCCGCGGTGGCTTCTTGGACCGCCTCGCGGGAGCACGCTGAGCAAAAAGGCGAGCGCATGCTATAATTTCGTAGCATGAGCCAACTTACCCTTATCGAAGAAGTCCGCGCCCGCCAGATTCTGGACTCGCGCGGCAACCCCACTGTTGAAGTGGATGTTATTTTAGAGTGCGGTGTCGTCGGACGCGCCGCCGTTCCCTCGGGAGCCTCCACCGGCGCACACGAAGCCGTCGAGCTGCGTGATGGCGACAAGTCCATTTATCTAGGCAAGGGTGTTTTAAACGCCGTCGCCAATGTCAACAACTCGATCTCCCCCGAGCTTTCAGGTTTCGACGCCTCGGATCAAGCGGGTCTGGACAGCCTGCTCCTCACTCTGGATGGCACACACAACAAGGCCAAGTTCGGAGCCAACGCGATTCTAGGTGTTTCGCTGGCCGCTGCCAAAGCCTCTGCGGAGGCGCTGGAAACCCCACTGTGGCGCTATATCGGCGGCGCTAACGCCAAGCAGCTTCCCGTCCCGATGATGAATATTATCAACGGGGGCAAGCACGCCGACAACTCCGTGGACCTGCAGGAGTTCATGGTCATGCCCGTGGGCGCGACCAGCTTCTCCGAGGGCTTGCGCTGGGGCACTGAGATCTTTCATGCCCTTAAGTCCGTTCTGAAAGCCAAGGGCTACGGCACGTCAGTCGGGGATGAGGGTGGCTACGCCCCCAACCTCAAGAGCAATCAGGAGGCGCTCGATGTGATCATGGAAGCGATCAACAAGGCGGGCTACACACCGGGTGCCCAGATCCAGATCGCCATGGACCCCGCCACCACCGAGCTCTACGAAGAGGGCAAGGCCAATGGCCGAGAGGGTAGCTACTACTTCTGGAAGTCCAACCTCTGGAAGACCCGCGAGGAGATGGTCGCGTTCTGGGCCGATCTTGCCGCCAACTATCCGATTATCTCCATCGAGGACGGCATGTCCGAGGACGACTGGGAGGGCTGGAAGCTACTCACGGAGGCCATCGGCAAGAAAGTCCAGCTCGTCGGCGATGATCTTTTCGTCACCAATACCACACGCCTGGCCACGGGCATCGAGCAGGGAATCGCCAACTCGATTCTGGTGAAAGTCAACCAGATCGGCACGCTCACCGAGACGCTTGAGGCCGTCGAGATGGCCAAGCGTGCGGGCTACACTGCGATTCTCTCCCACCGCTCTGGTGAGACGGAAGACACCACGATTGCTGATATTGCCGTCGCCACCAACTGCGGCCAGATCAAGACCGGCGCTCCCAGCCGCACGGACCGTGTGGCGAAGTACAACCAGCTCATTCGCATCGAGGAGGCGCTGGGCACATCGGCGGTCTACGAAGGGCTGAAGAGTTTTTATAACTTACGGTAGTTTCTCCATCCTCCTCTGCCGCTTTGCGGCAGAGGAGGAATTTCTCCACATAGCCACGAATTTCTGTCTTGTCGGAGCATCGTCTGTTCTGTCACTCTACTAGGAGGTGTGCTATGGGAGGTATGGTTGGAGAGCGCCGTGAGCCGATCACGGTAATTTTATTGAGCCTGGTTACCTGCGGTTTCTATGGTATCTACTGGATCTACAAGGTCTCAGAAGAAACACAAAACTACTCGGGCGAGCAAGACATGACTCCGGTTGTGGATACGCTCCTCTGCTTTGTGCCGTTCTATTCCCTCTACTGGATCTACAAACAGTCCCAGAAGATCACACGAATGCAGACCAAGGCGGGGCTCCCTCCCCGCGACGAGGCCATTCTCCACACGGTCTTGGGTGCCTTTGTGGGGATTGTTGCCATCTTTATGTTCCAGGATAATCTCAACAAAATCTGGGACGCGTCGCGCAACGCTCAGGCGATGTAGCTACCACTGGGAGCACTGCAACTAACTCAGCGGGTCGCGTGTCGTAGGAAGTGGAGGCACGATTCTTCGATGCGAAACGGAACACGACGCGACCTGCTGATGATGGCGCTACTTTTGTTTTTCACCTGTGGGCTCTACTATATCTACTGGCTCTACCAAACCAGTAAAGAAATGGATGAGTTCACCGGGGAGAGAGGCATTCCCCCGGTTGTCCACTTGCTCCTCTTATTTTTCACCGCAAGCCTCTGGGGCTATGCGTGGGACATTCTCACGGCCCAGCGGATCGAGCGCATGCAACAGATGGTCGGGATTCCCCCACGCAACAACGGCGGACTCTATCTGGTGCTAGATGCTCTGGGTGCAGGGCCTGTTGCGGGCTTAGGAATGGTGGTTCCGTTCCTCCAGCAAAACGACCTCAATGAGATCTACGCCAAGCGCGCTTAAGCTGTGGAAAGGGGGCCGGACGCTCTGGCATCCGGCCCCCTTTCTCTTGCTGGCGCTTTTTTTAGTTCCCCCACCCGGCTCCGACAACAAATCCCTGCTCGGTCTCCCCGACCTCTGCCCCGTTCGGGTTCTCACACACATCCCCTGCCCCGGCTGCGGCATGAGCCGCTCGCTGGTCTGCTGCGCCCACGGAGAATTCTGGCGAGCGTTCTGGCTCCATCCGCTCGGCCCCGTCTTTTTCGCGCTTCTTATCGGCTTCGTCGTCTTGCGCTTCTTCCCCAATCGTCAGCCGCCAACAAAGCTCATCCATGTTGGGGCGGGGGTGTTGGTTATACTGATGCTCGGCCTCTGGGGGATTCGCCTACTCGGCTGGCTTCCAAAACCGCCGTAAGTGCATTAGGGGAGCAAGGTGCTGACGACGACTGTCGCTTCAGGGTTTGCGAGCGGGGCGATGGCCTGGGACTCGGCGAGAGTGAGGACGCGGGCATAACCCGTTTCGGAGGGATCGAGGTGGACATGCAGGCGGCGGTTGGGCAAGTCAAGAACCCAGTATTCGACCACTCCTGCACGCGCGTAGAGCGTGGCCTTGCGGTTCAAGTCAAACTCCAGAGTGCTGTCGGAGACTTCTATCAGCAAGCGAATGTCCTCAACGGGCGGTGTTCCCAGTGCCAAGTACTCACGCATGTTTTTTGAGAGCACGACCACATCAGGCTCAGGATCGTTATGCTCGTCTAAGGCAACGGGATCTTGAGAACGCACGAAAAGTGCTCCAAAAGCTCCTCAGCCCAGTTTCGGGCCATCGAGGTGGAGAAAACATGCGGCTCGTTTTTTGGCATTTTGAGTAACAACTCCCCTTCAATCAGCTCGTACTGTCCATCATCAAGCAAGCCGCTGTTTTGAATAAAACGGGCCTCGTCCCGCGTCCAGAGTTTCGTCCGTGGCTTTGTCATAGTGCTCTCATTCTACGGCATTTTGAGCGGCACTATCACCCGCGACGACGCCGGTGGACCAGGCGGCTTGGAGGTTGTAGCCACCAACGGGGCCGGCAATATCCAGCACTTCGCCACAGAGGTAGAGACCCTTGATTTTTCGACTTTCCATGGTCTTGGAGTCCACCTCATCCAGCGCCACGCCGCCCGCGACGACCTCACCACGCTCCAGTGGAACGGCGCGGACGCGGCCTACCTGCCAGCCTTTAAGCGTATTTGCCAACCGATTACGGTCCTTGAGATTAAGTTGAGCACACTTTGCGGCGGGGTCGAGTTTGGCAGACTCTAACAGCGGCTTGCGTAGACGCTCAGGGAGCGGCGCATCTTCGACCAGCCAGAGTAAAGTGCGTTTGGGGTTCTGCTGCGCCTGGAGCATCAGCTGCGCTGTCACTTGCTCGAAGCTCTCGTCGGGGTAGAGATCCACTTCGACCGTGGAGTCCTCGGGGAGGGCCTCGGCGACCTCGCGGGAGACACCAAGCGCAGTTGGCCCAGAGACACCTTTGTGCGTAAAGAGCAGATCGCCGCGCCAGTGCATGCGCTCCTTGCCCGTACTGCCGTCGGGGTGGAGTTTTCGGGCACGCAAGATGCAGTCCCGCAGCGCGACTCCGCTCCACTCCTCGGGTGGTGTCGGGTCGAGATAGAGAGGGGCGAGCGCTGCGGTGAGCTTCACAATCGTGTGCCCTAGCTCCATCAGCCACTTCCAGCCATCGCCCGTGCAGCCCGTGCCAGGAAACGACGAGCCACCGACAGCGACAATCAGTCGCGAGCAGGGAAGCGTCTTGCCGTCTATTTGTACACCCGTCACCGCTCCGCCCTCCACGAGGATCTTCTCCACGGGGCAGTCGAGGCGGATTTTCACACCGACACTGCGCACCTGGCGCTCCAGAACCTCGACCACGTCTTTTGCATCGGTAGGCGGCACCGGAAAAATCCGACCATCGGGGCGGGTGTAGACTTTTAGCCCCTCACTGGTAAGCAGCTCGAGAAAATCATCGTTCGTGAAGCGATAGAACGACGGCTTTAAAAAAATCGCCTCGTTGCTGCGAAACTGGCGACGGATCTCCTCCATCTCCCCCGCATGGGTCAAGTTGCACTTCCCCCCCCCCGAGATCAGAATCTTGGTTCCCAGCCGATTTTTCTTCTCCAGCAGGGTCACGCGTGCGCCACGCTGCGCCGCACGCCACGCCGCGAGCATCCCCGCCGCTCCACCACCCACCACAATCACATCTGCCATACATTTTATGCCTGTTGAATTCTATCGCAGGCATGCTCCTCCTGCGGGAGGAGGCACAAATCCATCGCCCGCCCGATGTACTCTGGCAAGTTTTCCGGTATCCTCAGGAACATGGCACTGGAAATTGAGAACCTGACCAAGACCTACCCCAACGGCGTACGCGCCCTGGATGGCGTCACCCTAAGCATTCCCCACGGGCTCTTCGGCCTGCTCGGCCCCAACGGCGCGGGTAAGTCGTCGTTGATGCGCACGATTGCGACTCTACAAGAGCCCGACACGGGGAGTATTCAGCTAGACGGTATAGACACGCTAAAAAATAAAGAGGCGATGCGCACCACCCTGGGCTATCTTCCACAAGAGTTCGGTTTCTATCCGACGCTCTCAGGTGAGGCAACGCTAGATCACTTTGCGACCCTCAAGGGGCTGAGCAACGGCAAGGAGCGCAAGGCCGTGGTAGAGGGATTACTGGCACAAGTGAATCTCTGGGAGGCGCGCAAGAAGAATGTCGGGGGCTACTCTGGCGGCATGAAGCAGCGCCTCGGAATTGCGGTCGCCTTGCTCGCCAACCCCAAAGTGATCATTGTGGACGAGCCCACGGCGGGCCTGGACCCCACGGAGCGCAATAGATTTCTCAACTTGCTCGCCGAGGTGGGCGAGGGCGCGACCGTGATTCTCTCCACCCATATCGTCGAGGATGTCCGAGAGCTGTGTGAGCGCATGGCGATTCTTGCGCGAGGCCGCGTAGTGGCGCAGGGCAACCCGGAGGACGTGATCGGGCGCGTGGCGGGCAGTGTCTGGCGAAAAGTCATCGGCAAGGACGAGCTGGCGGAGCATGAGAGCCGCTACCAGATTATCTCCCGCCGCCTGATTGCGGGGAAGCCCGTGATTACGGTCTACCAATCTACCGATCCAGGTGAGGGCTTTGAGGCCATTGCCGCCGATCTGGAAGATGCGTACTTCCACGCCGTACAAGAGGCGGAGGTGTAGAGCCATGCGTGCAATCTTTCTCTTCGAGCTCCGCTTTCGGATGCGCCAGGTCTCAACCTATCTCTTCTTTTTTGTTCTCTTTTTGCTCACGTTTCTGTTTGTCACCACCGACGTGGTAAAAATCGGAGGCGGCGACGGGCAGATCAAAGTAAATGCGCCCATTGTGCTAGGGCAAGTGGTCGGGATTATGGGCGCACTCGGAGCCGTGATCGCCAGCGCACTGGTAGGCACTGCGATCTACCGAGACTTTGAAGCCCAAGTCCACGAGCTATTCTTCACAACCCACCTGAGCCGCGCGGCCTACTTCTTCGGGCGCTTTTTCGGTGCACTGGTCGTCACGCTCTTTGTCTACTCGGGGCTACTTTTCGGGGTGCTTCTGGGTAGCCTGATGCCTTGGGTAGATAAAAACAGCCTGGGTGCGTTTCGTATCGAGAGCTATGTCAATGTCTTTTTGGTGATCCTGCTGCCCAATGTCCTGTTTCTCGCCGCCCTGTTCTTTGTCTTTGGCACGCTCACCCGTAGCCTGCTGGCGATCTACCTTCAGGGCGTTCTGGTGTTTGTCGGCTGGGCGGTTGCGCTGACTCTGGTCCGTGCCGTGGACAATAAGCTCATCGCCTCGCTCCTTGATCCCTTTGGCCTCGCAGCGACGAGTGTCGTCACACGCTATTGGACACTCGCGGAGAAAAATGCACAGCTTTTGCCTCTCACGGGTGCGCTACTCTACAATCGCCTGCTCTGGGTCGGGCTTGGCATCGCTATCCTCGCAGTGGGCTTTCGACTCTTCCGGTTCTCGGCCCGCGCGACCCCCCCCCGGCTCGTCCCTCGCCGCCCCTCCCTTGAACCAAGGGAGGGTGCTGAGGAACGAGGCGGGTGGGTAGAGGCCGGGGGGGTTCAGACAGGGCGAGGGCCGGGGGGAGAGGTATTCCCCGCGCTCCTGCGCTTCTACTTCCGGGATATCGTCCGCAGTGTCCCGTTTCTGGTCATCGCTGCCGCAGGAATGCTGCTACTTGTTGTCAATGCCTGGGTGGCGGACAAGCTCCTAGAAAACACGATCTACCCGGTCACACGGGTCATGGTCGAGCAGGTTAGCGGCTCGTTCATGCTGTTCTTTTTGATACT